>SEDW01000767.1 GCA_004193325.1 Pseudomonadota bacterium
TATTGGAAAAAGAAAGGTCACACAGTGCTTTTAAACCTAAGTGATCTCAGTAACGAGCCCCTCTATAGCCAGATACTCAGGCAAATAAGGGCTCTGATTTTGACAGATGCTTTGCCTAAGGCAGAGCCGATACCTTCGATCCGTGATCTGGCAAAGACCTACAAGGTGAGCGTTATCACCGTGCAAAAAGCCTATGATGAACTCGTTCGCGAGGGGCTTGTCGTTGCCAGGCGAGGCAAAGGCTACTTTGTTGCCGAGCTCGCCCATTCGGATAAGAGTGACATGAGCCGAACTCACACTAAAGAGAATCTGCGAAAACCTGTCCAGACCGCTCTTGTTGATGGTGTATCCGCAGCTGTTATCCGTGAATTAATCGAAGAACTCATTATTGAGAATAAAATATGACCAGACATGAAGACGTTAACATCGAAGAAGCAGATGATCTCATTGATGCTCCCGCTCTCAAAGTGGAAGGCCTTTCGACTTCAAGAGGAGACTTTCGCTTAGGTCCGATCAGCATGGACATCCCAATGGGTACCGTAACAGGGCTCATCGGTCCAAACGGTTCGGGAAAAACCACCCTCATGTCGAGCATTATGGGTCTATTAAAACCTGAAGGCGGTAGGGTCGAAGTCTGCGGGAAATTTGCAGACCCGAATGAAGGCGAATGGAAACAAAACGTTGGTTTTGTCTTTCAAGGCCAAGGCTTTTTTCAGGATTTTTCGGTTGAGGAAAATCTCAGATTTTTTTCGAAGATTTACAGGGATTGGGATTCTCAGTATTGCCGGTCGCTGATGATCCGTATGAGCGTCAAGGCTGATCGCAAAGTCGGCGAGCTCTCGACGGGAGAAAAGGCGAAACTCGCTTTCATCGCCGCTGCCAGTCATAGGCCGGCTCTTCTGATTCTCGATGAGCCGACTAACGGCATGGATGTTCTGATTCGGGAAGAATTTTTGGAAGCGATGGGCGAAACTGTCCGCAATGGTGATAACTCGGCGTTGATCTCCACGCATATCCTCTCTGATGTATCGGGTATTGCGGACCATCTGACGTTCGTAAGTGAAGGTCGAATTTCTCACCATTTTGCCAAGGATGAACTGCTTGATTCCTGGCGCAGAGTCTCGTTCCGCACTGAGCAGGACATCAACATTCTTCCTTGGATTGAGAAGGTCGAACGTCAGGGTGAATTTTATGTTGTGACGACGAGCAATGCTCCAGCGACGCTAAAGGTCCTTGACCTCATGGGCGTTAAGAGTGTGGAGCAACAAAGGATTGAGTTGGGTGAAATCACAAGGCTCATTCTCACAGGAAAAGCCCGAGCGGCGAAAGCGGAGAAATTCTGATGATCGAATTATATAAAATGTATCTGCGAGTCCATTGGAAACTCATTTTATTGTGGCCTTGTCTGATCTCGTTAATGCTGCTCATCCATACGGTTAAAAAAGGTTTTAACTTGGATGATGGGTTTGCCAACTCATCTGAAATGAATGGTTTTTTTGCATTTATATCAAGCATGACCTTTTTCTATTCGCTGGCAATGATGGCCCCTCGGGAGATGGGGATCGACAGTATTGCTCTACTTCCTATCAGTAGAAAAGAATTGGCTTACGTCAGATATCTCTTGCCGCTGACGACCCAAGCTCTCATCGTAGGCGTCACGATCATGTATCCGATACTGATCTTGGACTGGAGTGGCTTTTTACAAATCGCACAGAGCTGTTTGCAATTTGTGATCCTAGGCAATTTCGTTTTGGCATTGTTCTACCTGGCAACAAACCTGTTCGAAAATCTGCCTAAGAATATGCGTTGGTTTAAAATCATCCTGGGCGTCACGATTGGACTCTGCTTTATCAACAAGGCTTCACTGCCCGCTCTTGATCTACTTGAAATTATTCTACTGGGGGCGTTTACAGCTCTCCTCGTAGCGATTGAAATCTTTACCTTTCAAAGGTTTCGGACGTTTCGGATAAGCTAATTGAAAAGGCCAGCGGATCACTCCACTGGCCTTAGTTCGTTTCTTCATCGATTAATTTGCTGTTTCATTCCCACCAAGATTTACTCGGTAGATACCGTGCCCGCTAAACTGCTGCGTGAGTCT
>SEDW01000768.1 GCA_004193325.1 Pseudomonadota bacterium
ATTCATCACGGTAGCCCTTCATGGCATGCGCGGTGAGTGCGATGATCGACGTTTTAAAGCCCTTTTTGCGAAGAACGCCTACGGCTTCAAATCCATCCATGCGCGGCATTTGCACGTCCATGAGCACAAGATCGAAGTCACCTCTTTCTGCCATCTCCACACCTTCGAGTCCGTCCGATGCAGTCTGCACCGATTGAACGCCCTCGCGTTTGAGAATACGGGATATCAGCAATTGGTTATCGGGAGAATCTTCAACCAGCAAAATCTTCAGACCGGTCAAAGGCTTTTTGTCCTTGACCATTGGCATAGGTTTTTCGCCGTAATCCCTGGCGATGTCGAGACCGTCGAGTATAAGCTCAAGCTCAAACTCACTTCCTTCATTCGGTGAAGAATAGAGGACACGAAGCTGCCCGCCCATGAGTTGAGCGAGGTTATTCGAGAGAGCCAGACCCAGTCCGGTCCCCCCAAAACTTCGGTTGATCGAGGCATCGGCCTGAGAGAAAGGTTGAAAGAGCTTCAACTGGTCTTCACGAGACATTCCGATACCGCTATCCACCACGCGGAAGCTGTGCCGATCCCTATCATGACCAAGTTTTTCAAAGTTATACTTGAGAGTAACCTCTCCTTTGCTCGTAAACTTAATTGAGTTACCAATCACGTTGACCAAAATCTGCCTGAGGCGGTTGCGATCGGTCGTGATCTGCAGACCCTTGGCGTTCTCGCAGTTAATCGCCAACTTCAGACCTTTTTCTTCGGCCTTGTGAGCAAAAGTGCTTTGAATATCCTGGAAGAAATCCTCGAGCTCGAATCGTGTTTTGTGCAGTTCGATCTTGTCGGCTTCGACTCGGGAGAGATCAAGTATGTCGTCGATGATGATGCCGAGCTGTTGAGCATTACGCTTTGCAATATCAATCCAGCCCTGCTGTTCTTCCGGCAAAATTTGTGAGGCATTGAGCAGATCAATGTAGCCTTGAATAATTCCGAGAGGCGTACGGATCTCATGGCTCATATTAGCCAGGAACATACTCTTCGTACGGTTCGCCTTCTCGGCCTCGTGAAGCGCATCTCTGGCTGTTTTCTCCGACTCTTTGCGAGATCGAATATCTTCGCTGACGACGACAATAGAATCAATCACACCGGCAGAATTTCTGACCGGCGAAATACTATTTTGCACCCAACACAGAGATCCATCTTTACGAATCAACTGCTTTTCGACGACAAAGCCATTAATATGCCCGGCTAGGACATCGGCAAGTTTAAGAGCATTACTCTCCCAATCTTCAGCCTTATTCAATCGCTGTACCGACATGTTTTTGAGTTCGTCGATCGTAAATCCGGAGATTTTTGCGAAGGTGGCGTTGGCATCAAGAATGTTGGCATTAAGATCGAGCACGATCATCCCCACGGCGGCCTGGGCAAAGGTCGAACGGAGGCGTTCGTTGCTGTTCGCTCTCAGACTGGCGGCTTCTTCACGCATACTGCTGATCTGGAGAGTGGAAGCCACGCGGGCAATCAGTTCGCGAGAGGAGAAAGGTTTCACAAGATAATCGTTTGCCCCTTCGCGAAGGCCTTCCAGTTTCGCCTCTTCGCCGGCTCGGGCAGAGAGGAGAATAACAGGCAATTCCTTAATATCTTTATGGCTGCGAATCGCTTGCAACAATTCAAAGCCATTAAGCCCAGGCATCATCACATCACTTAGGACGAGATGCACCTTTCCTTCTTTGGCAATGGCGAAGGCATCATCCCCATTGTCGGCGGTGATGATGTTAAAATATTTGGATAAAAATCCTGCGACGTACTGTCTCATATCCGCGTTGTCGTCGACGACAAGAACAGTCTGACTGTGATAGGTCTCGAGATTCTGAGTGCTAGGAACGACGGCGATATTCGCTTGAACACCAGCGCTTCGACTCTGCCCGCTCGACTGCCAGCTCTCCGCCTCTTCGAGAAAGAGCAAGGCGTCGGAGGAAAAATCATGACGATCCCCTTCGCCAATAATCTGCTCCGCCCGAAAATGATCACGTCCTTTGAGAAGCGTGGCTTTAAAGGTGCTGCCTTGCCCTTCGACACTGCTTACCGTGATGTCCCCACCCTGAAT
>SEDW01000769.1 GCA_004193325.1 Pseudomonadota bacterium
CATCCACTGCCTCATCCGCTAGGTCCGAGAACTCCGCCTCAACAAAATTCAGCTTCGACTTATCAATCGTCCGCGATCGCTCGCGCCACCAACGGCCCTTCTCCTGCAGCTCTGGATTCCGGTCGATGCTGTGAAAGTTCCAATGAAAGTTCTTCACACAAATCCGGGCCAGATGCCCCATGCCGCCACCGATATCAACGGCATTCTCAAGCCCCGCCGCCTCGCGAGACAATAATGGCAAGAGCCGCTGAATCTCATGCTGCTTCTTCAGGTTCAAACCCTGAAGATCCACCCTATCGAGCGGCCACTCATCTTTCACCCCATCCATCACCGTCAGCGCGCCCGCAGCTTCCACCAGATCCCGAAGATCCTCGGACATCCCCGGATAGACTTGCACGTCCTCAAAGAGCCTCTGCTCGTCCAAGGACGCATTCCCAAGCGCGAGAAGCCACCCTTCCGAATAGTTCGCCCGTGAACGAGGCCAATCCGGGAGAATAGGATGCAACCACGCAGCCTCGTGGCCTTTTAAAAAGGCCGCAAGGGCTCGGTACTGATCTGCTAGCGCTGACACTTAATTGAATCCACTGAGATCGAGAGTCTCATGGGCATGCTGTGCAAACTTATTGATGATGACATCCGGCATACGGATAGGGCGATGCTCGGCGTTGAGGACGACGATACTCACCTGCCCGAGGACAGCGACCCGCTTTTGCCCGTTTTCGAGGACATAGGCGTTCTGTTCAAAGGCAATCATCGGCGATCTTGAATAAGACCCAGAGGTCTCGATGAGGAGCTGATCGCCATGACGAGCCGGGCTCTTGTATTCGAGAGAGGCTTTGTGAACGACGAAATGAGCACCCTGATCGAAGAGTTCTTTGAGGAACTTGACTCCGATCACGTGCTCACGGGCGCGTTCAAAAAACTTTAGGTAATTGGCGTGATACACAAACCCGGACAGGTCAGTGTCTTCGTAGTATATGGGGAGCACGAGGCTCCCCTTGAGGACTCCGGCCTCAGCCAAGGTATTTACCCCAGAGGAGAGCGAGAGCTTTTTTACGATGGTCTGGGATCAAGCTGCGATCGGTCATGATCGCGTAAGTGCCCATGCTGAAGATTTTCGACTCGTGTTTCTCTGGCAAATCTTTGACGAGAGCTTTCACGATGTTGTTGGCTTTCTCGCCGTTGCCTTTGAGAACGGCCATGACCGCCTCAACAGAAACGTCGTCTTCGCCTTCGTGCCAGCAGTCGTAATCGGTTGCAAGCGCGAGCATGCCGTAGCACATCTCAGCTTCACGCGCGAGTTTCGCTTCCGGAATCGCGGTCATGCCGATAACGGCAGGACGGAGCGTTTCACGGTAGTGATGAGATTCCGCGCGAGTGGAAAAGGCAGGACCTTCCATACACACATAGGCGCCACCGAAATGCACACGGTCCGTTACCGAACGCGCAGCTTTTTCGATCCATTGGCAGAACACCGAGTCGAACGGATCGGCAAATTCAAAGTGCCCGACGATACCTTCACCGAAGAAAGTCTCGGCGCGCTTGCCCTTGGTTCTATCGAAGATCTGATCCGGAACAACCATATCACCCGGAGTGATGTGTTCCTTCATAATGCCGACTGCGCTAACAGCCAGCACATGGGTTACGCCAAGTGATTTCAAGGCATAGATGTTGGCGCGATAGTTGACTTCCGACGGCGTAAAGCGATGGCCCTTACCGTGGCGAGGAAGAAAATAAACCGTGCGGCCATGGAGCTTGCCTTCAATGATCTTGTCGCTCGGCTCACCGAAAGGTGTGCTGATCGCATGCTCTTGAACAAGTTCCACGCCTGGCATTTGATAAATGCCAGATCCACCGATAATGCCGAGTTTTACAGGAAGGCTAACCGCCATCACTTATTTCCTTTGATTAAACTTGGACAGTAGATCGTCCATGGTAAATTTCTTAGACGGTGCAGCCGGTGCTTGCGATGACGATCCGCGAGCCTGGTTGCCGTTCGAATCACGAGCCTTCAATGGACCGCGATCGGTGTTCTTCGAAAGAGTCTGACGCGGAGCGCCTTGAGCCCCTTCGCGAGCCGGTGTTGCAGCGGCAGCATACGGCGACGTTGAACGTCAACTTCGATCACGCGGATCTGAACGACTTCACCGACCGAAACGACTTTCGATGGATCGTCGACAAAGTGATCAGCGAGCTCCGAGATGTGCACAAGGCCGTCTTGGTGAACGCCGATGTCAACGAATGCGCCGAAGTTCGTAACGTTCGTGACTGTACCTGGGAGAATCATGCCGACTTTAAGATCTTCGATCTCGGCAACGTCGTCCGAATAAGTCAGACGAAGACCATCTTCACGAGGGTCACGGCCTGGCTTGATCAATTCTGCAGCGATATCACGGAGGGTCGGCATACCGACCTTCTCGCTCACGTAACGCTCCAAAGGAATCGCTTCGACGATCGCTTTGTTACCGATGATGTCTTTCAATTCCTTGTTTTGATCTTTAGCGATCAACTCAAGTGTTTCATAAGTCTCAGGGTGGACCGA
>SEDW01000084.1 GCA_004193325.1 Pseudomonadota bacterium
TATTGAATCGGGTCCCTACTCCACGACGAGGACATGCTCATGATCTTAATCCGTAGAATTATCTCCGCTATCCTTGGCCTCGCCGGATTGATTTATGGCATCTACTTCTCTTTGAACAACCTCGAAACTATTCTGGTCAAAGTACCGGGATTCGGTGAGCACCAGGTTCCTGCCTTCGTGGCTTTCATAGGGGCATTCCTCGTGGGTGTGATCATCACCACTGCCTATAGCAGTGTTTCTCACCTCTCGAAGTCCATGCAGCTTCGCAAGCTCCGTAAAGAGATCAATGGCACCCGTCAACGTCCGCACAAGCGCGTGAGACGATTCCTCCGCGAGGAAGAGCCTTTGACCAAACCTGAACCCTCTATTCAAAGCATCGATGCCAAAGACTTTTGAGCTCGGGCTTTTCCCATAAGAACCTTTAAGAACCTTTTCGAGTAGAGCGGTCCTCCGCCTCTCGATCCCGCCAGGAGTATTCCCCTTGAATCAGTCATCTCTCTCTATCGCGCGCGAAGTTGCCTTCGACGCCTTCACGGCCGTCATGGAAAACAAACGCAAACCCGAACAAGTTTTAAATGAGATGTATGCTCTTCATGGGCAGAAGATTTCACGCCTCGACAAGGCTTTCATCAAAGAAATCCTTTACGGCAGCTTTCGCTGGTATTCCAAGATCTATTGGATTTTGCAGAATACCTCGAAGCGAAATCTCGATGACTCCTCGCCGGAGATCCGCGCTGCCTTGATTCTCGGCACCTATCAGATTTACTACATGGACCGCGTGCCGGACCGTGCTGCTGTGAATGAAAGCGTGGAATACGTTCGTAAGAAAGGTCAGGCCAAAGCCTGCACCTTCGTCAACGGTATCCTTCGCCAAATCGGTCGCCGCGCCGAGTACTTCCCAAAGCCGGATAAAAAGACCAAGGCTAAGGAATATCTCGCGCTGCAGTTTGCGCACCCTCTCTGGCTTGTGGATCGCTGGCTCAAACGCTTCCGCTTCGAACGCATGGAGCTGATGTTGGCCGCTAATAATCAGCCGCCAAGCTTCTCGATTCGTATCAATAGCCTGAAGTCCTCGCTCGCAGAATCCGCCGACTTGCAGGAAACACTTCTTCGTGAAGAAAAGATCACCAGTGAGCGCCGCCCTCTTCGGTCGTCGCTTCGCCTGATGAAATCCCCTCAGCTCGCTGAGTCGAAACTCTTCCAGGACGGCTATTTCACCGTTCAGGATGAAGCCTCTCAGCTCATCGGCTACCTCGTGGCTCCCGAAGCGGACCAGAAAATAGCTGACGCCTGCGCAGGTCCAGGTGGTAAACTTTCCCATATCTACGAACTCGGCCTCGAAAAGATCACACTCTACGCAGTAGAGAAAGATCACGGCCAATACCTGAGAGCTCAGGAGACCCTGGATCGCCTCGGCCTCAAGAAGCTTAATTGGGTCCATGAAGATTTCATGGCTTGGAATTCTGAGGAGAAGCTCGACAAGATTCTTCTCGATGCGCCCTGTTCAGGCCTCGGCGTCTTGCGCCGCCATCCGGAAGGCAAGTGGAGCAAGAATGTGCAGCTCGTCGATTCGATGGCCACCCAGCAGTGGGCAATGATTCAGCATGCGTTGAAGCAGCTGAAGGTCGGCGGGGAGTTGATCTATTCGGTTTGTTCCTTCGAAACGGAAGAGACGGAATCGCACCTCTTGCGCCTCAAGGAAACGATGAGCGATACGATCGAGGTGATCTCGCCTGTGAGTCGTCTGCCTGATTATTATAAGAAGTACGTGACGCATGAACAGCTCTTCGCTGTTTACGCCGGAAATCAGGACGATATGGACGGCTTTGGTGCCTTCATCGTTCGTTTGAAAAAGCCGATCGCATAGGGATAACAGAGCTCATGCTGAAGAGAATCTTGACGATGACCTTGGCGTTTAGCGGCCTTCTTTCGGAGGCTCTAGCCGCCCCTGTGCCGATTCCAGCTCCGCAGCTTCCCATAGGGAATCCAGGATTTAATTTTAAGAGTACTGCAAACTTTGATGATTTGCGTCATAATATACTAGAACTGATCGGTAGCGGCCGTAAAAGGGTGTGGCTTCTCACGGACTATCTGTCCGATGGGGAAATAGCTTCAGCTCTATTTTTGGCAAAATACCGAAACCTCGATGTGAAGGTTTATCTCGGCCGTGAATCGCTGAATGCGTCCGGTTCCAGACTGCCTTATCTCAGAGGTCAAAGTGTTCCAACGTATTTAAGACCGAGAACAGGGTATACTACCCCTACTCTATTGTTCGTCGACTCTAAGCTCTACGGTGTGACCAGGGACCTAAACACCCTGCAAAGACTTGGTACGGCTGAACTCATTCAGGCCTCACCCGCAGATGTGAAAGCCTTCGTGAGCTGGTTGAAGGACGTTATGGAAAATCCGGAGATAGCCTATCCAAGGGCCTTTAGGGGTGGAAGAACTCCCAAGGAACCCTTCCAAGGTGATTCAGAAGGATCGTACAATTACGATAGACGATCGAATCGAACGAAAGCCCCTGAAGGCGTGACACGGGAACTCCCGCGAGTGCCGAAGTGGAAACAGACTGAAGAATTGAGAAAGCGCGGCATCACCGTTCCCACGGAGGAAGCGCCAAGCACTCAAGGACCTCAGCCTGCCGGACCCGAAGAAGTGAAGAAGCCTGCAGCCGAAGAAGAAGCGTTAACGAAACCGGACGTGACGACGACTCCAGAGACAGCGCCTCCTGCTCGACCCTGGGATTATCAAGCGCCGCCGGCTCCGCCGACAGAACCTCTTCCTCCACCTGTAGGTCCCAGCAGCCCATGACGGAGGATCGCCTAGATGCGACGCGCGTACTTTGCTCCCTTGCTTAGCTTTTTTATTTTGGTCGGTTGCAGCAAAATGTGCAGTTCTGGGCGTGAGGACATGACCCCAGAGCAGGTTGTGCAAACATACCTCGACATCTCGCTGAACATGACTAAGGTCGAGCAAAAGCAAGACCTGATGAAGCTCACGACAGGCAATCTAAAGAACGCTCTCGTTCAGGCGCCGGATGATATTATCACCACAGCGTTCATCAAGCAGAACTACAAGCTTGAGCGCTACTCAGTCGTTGAACGTCGCGACCGTACGCCGCGTGAAACAGAAATCACTTTCCTCCTGACCTATAGAAATCTAGGTCCGGATAAGAAGGCTGATCCAGAAACCGCACCCAAGACCACGACTGAGAACACTCTCTCCGTGGTCAAAGAAAACGGAGCCTGGTTCATCCGCGATGTTCTCGGCAAGAAGACTTCGATCGACTTCCTTCTCGACGAAGAAATCAAAGCGGCTCCTGGCCCTGGCATCGACGAGCCAGTTCCAGAGGAAGCCACCGAAGAAGTGGTACCCGAAACGGCTCCCGCTCCTTAATTCAGACCATACAAAAAGCCCTCACGATCGATTGATCGAGAGGGCTTTTTTGCATTCGGAGAAGGGATCAGCTGGCCTTGGCCGTATTGTACTGACCGAGAAATTTAATCTGATAGATGATTCGTGTTTTACCTGACTTCGCAAAGCTTGGACGACGACCGCGTTTCGAGGAACGGAAGCCTTCCGCATCACCGATCACGTTGCCCGAGTTGTTGGCATCAGCCATCTTCACGACAAGGCTTCTAAAGGATTCGCGGAGCGACATGTCTTTGGCAAGACGGCCCACGATGTCTTTGAAAGAAGGCTCATGTTGAAAGCCGGCCATCGCGCTGAGAAGCTGGCGACCAAGTTCCTTGTGATCCACTTCCGCAACTTTTTTGATCAGAAGAGCCAAGTGCTGCATGAAGGTCTTGCGGCATTGACGAGCTTCATCATCAGGAAGCTGAAGGAGATAACCCGAGAGCGCTTGAACGAAGAGTGCAAAGCGCTCTGGTTTTTTGAGCAAATGATGCTTCCATGTCTCTTGAAGAATGGTCTGCGCATGGTCATCCGCTTCAAGGATATAAGGCACGTTCTCGAGAAGATATTGAAGGGCAACACTTTCAGTCTTCTTATTGAAGAGAAGAACAAAGAGATGCTCAAGGACGGTGTGACCAAAACGGCCCATAATACGGTTGAAACCAGTCTTATGGACTTTGCCTTTTTCAAGACTACCGAAGTAGTGGAGAAGGCTGAGGCGGATACAGTTATCGCTACTGTTACTCACAGAGAGTAAGTAGGTCGAGATATGATCGAGGAGTTTTGCGCCTGAGCTACCGAGTTCCTCTGGATCCTGAACCTGCATCTGACGAATCATGGTGCCGAGTTCACACACGAGTGCAACTGCGATGGCAAAGATCTCATCCGCTTTATCAGCATCCGACACGTCGGCTGTGATAGCGAGTTCAACGAGGATCGAGCAGGTTACGCTGCGGTTTGGCTGCATGAGGACTTCCTGAAGGAAGGCCACCAGAACGTTTTCGTCAGTAACGTTAGCAAAGATGATCAGAAGACTTTCGGTGAGAATCTCAGCCGGCAAACGGCTTTCCACTCGTTCCGAGAGACGGGCGGCGCAGTAGACCACAAGATCGATGATCTCTTCGTCTTTCAAAGCCTTTCTCAAGGTTTTGAAGTCCTTCCACTGGAGAAGAATTCCTAGGTCGACAAGGTGTTTTGCCTCCTCGAGCTTTGACATTGTCTTCCAAGTGGCTTCTACTTCTCTCATCTGATCCATTTTCTAACCCCTGTCTTCCGTTTGATGCGTGTCATTTCATTTCAAGTAAAAGATAGAATCTCGTTTAAGACTGCATTGCGAATCGTCCGCGATCACCACTTGTGTTGGCTGCATTCACCAGATCCTGAATGCTCTTCTGAATCTCTGGATCGATCTTGGTAAACTTCATACCGTAGCCGAGAGAAAATCTTTTATCCGTATTGAAGCGAATGACTACCGCTTCGGCGTTGAAGGCTTTCGCCAGACCATCACAACGCACTGAGAGACGAAGGGTCTCACCGACCGTAAACATCTGATCACCCGTTTCAACGAAGATTCCAGCAACCGAGATATTTACGCCATGGCCGACTGAGAGCTGACCATTGTTGTGTACCACTACTCTGCCGTTGATCGTCGCTCTGGGAGCCACTTCGCGGCGTTTGTCGAGATCCTCTTGGTAAGCCTTGTTCCCGGCCTGAGCCTGGTTTGGATTCGGGATACCGAGAGCTTCATAACCATCTTCTAAAGGGCGCCAGTCTTTCCAGCCAACCTTGAAAATATATCCATCTTTAGAGATCATGTTATTGATGTATAACTGAGTGACCTGTTGAGTCTCAAACGGTCCCACTTGCTGTCCATTTTGATAGAGATACCAGATTTGCTCACTCATACCGTCTCCTCGATCTTCCCTAATTGAGCTCTCTGGTAATGAGAGCGTAAAGCTTTAAGAGCTTGAAACGAAAACCGTTCACGAGAGAAATCGGCACAATCTGCACAGGGCTTTAGCGCACAATTTAAAAATAATTGATTCCTCTAGTAAAAACAGACGTTTAAATTTTTCTTTAAAGAAACTTAAAAGGAAGCTCGGCATGACCTTTTTCAAGAAATCCAGAAGACTCGGACTCATATCAATGGCTTATCAATTCATTATCGTTTTGGGACTTTTCGCAAGTTCTGGACAGGCTGCTGTGAAGGCTCTGGATACCGACTGGACGAAGGCTCCAAGTACCGAGAACTGGAAAGCTTTCTTTAAGTTAAGCGATGCGGAAAAGGCTCAAAACTGGAAGACTTTGACAGCCAAAGGTCAGACCTTTGAAGCCCTATCATGGGAATGGAAGCTCGCCTGGGTCCGAAGCTGCACCTTCTCCACGACTCAGGACTGTAGCCGGATTGTACAGTTAGGCCTTTTCGATAAAGCTCTGGTAGTTCGTGCGGAAGCTGCCACCCGTCTTGGCCAGCGATTTGCGAAGTCAGGAAACCCGGCGGCCATTCGTCTCTTAAGAACAGCCTATGGCGTTCAGCAGAACGTGCGCGCTAAAGAGCCTATGTTTGTGCAATACCGCATTCTCCAGTCGTTGAATGAAATCGGCGGCGAAGGTCAGGCGGTGGGCAAACAGCTGGCTATGAATTCGAACAGTATGCATAAATACTGGACCCGTATCGCTTCTGCTAAATAATCGATTATTTAAAACGAACGTCGAAAAGCGTCTTTCCCCCGGGGAAGACGCTTTTTTGTGCGTTCATTGATTTAAATCCAAGGACCCTTCTGCCACGAACAGAAGCCTGAAATACTAGAATAATTGCTGCTTTTCCCAGCCGCTCTTTCGGCTCCATTTCTTCGCCAGAGATTCCGATAAGTCTCCGTGAACAGTTACAAATGGTGATCTATGAAAATGCCTTTGCCCCTCATCTGTCTTCTTCTCCTCAGTTCTGTCTCGTGCCAGGACTATCAGAACGATCGAGCTGCGACGCCGAAGAAGGGCACGGTAGCGCCGGCGACCCAGGATTCTAATCCCGAAGGCAACGTGAAGCAGGAACCGGAAAAAATCCCGGCGACTGATACAGCGGACAACACGGATACAACGAAGCAGGAGCCCATAGTCACCGATCCCATGACTCCAGAAACGGGAAGTCAGGACACAGGTTCACGAAATGCTGCTGCTCTCAAACTGATTGCCTACTTCAAAGATATTTCTGGGAAGAAGACCGTGACAGGTCAGCACAACAAAGAACCCAATACTGATCCCAGCAAATGGACGAACTATATCAAGTCCACTACCGGCGTTAGCCCTGGTCTTTGGAGTGGGGACTTTCTCTTTAGAAAAAGCGACGTCGCCAATCGGCAGAAGATGATCGACGAAGCGATCGCGCAGTGGAAGGCCGGATCGATCGTCAACATCATGCTCCACGTCTGTCCGCCGACCCAGCCAGAGGATTGCGAATTCAATGGTAGCAACTCCGTGTTCAGCAAACTGAGCGATGCTCAATGGGCTGACCTCATGAAAGACGGCGGCAGTCTTAACAAGGCCTGGAAGGCTCGCATGGATGTCTATGCATCCTTCATGCAGAAGCTGAAAGATGCAGGCGTAGCACCGATGTTCCGTCCCTTTCACGAGATGAATCAGGTCGGGTTCTGGTGGGGTGGTCGTCAGGGTTCGGGTGGAACAGCCAAGCTCTTCGAAATGACGCACGATTACATGGTCAAGACCAAAGGCCTGACGAACATCGTCTGGGTCTGGGACATTCAGGATCTCGACTGGACTTGGGAGAAGTATAAACCCCGGGCCGATACCTGGGATGTCATGGCGCTCGATGTTTATAACGGTGATGGCTTTACGACGAAGAAGTACACGGAGATGAAAGCGGTCGCAGCCGGAAAACCCATAGCGATCGGCGAATGCGAAGTTCTTCCAACCGATGCCGAACTCGCTAAGCAACCCGAATGGATCTTCTTCATGGGCTGGGCGGAATTGGTTCAACAGAAGAACTCGACGAACAACATCAAGGCCATCTATAGCTCCTCGAAGGTATTGAATCAGGGTGCCTTAAAAGACTTCAAATAAATCGTGTTGAATACGAAGAGGGCGCCCGCGGTATCCGTGGGCGCCCTCTTCATTTTATCGATCAGATCTTATTCTTCGTCTGACACTGGAGTTGCACCGGAAGCGCTTGGCGCCTCATCCGGATCCTTGTTGCCTTCGTCGTTAGGTGTTGGACCCAGTGGGTTCATACCGGCTTCGATGTAGGAGCGGAGCTCGGTGGACTTCACTTTGGCTTTAAGTGTCTCGAGAGTCCCTGCGGTATCCTCGGGATTACGCTGGTAAGCCGCCAGGAGAATGTTGACTGTGTTCACGGCAAGGTCAGCGTCGCTCTCGCCCCATTCCGGAATTTTTTCACCGATCTTGTCGTATTCGTTTTTGGAGAATGTGCGCATGCTTGCGGAACGGATGATCTCGGCTGTGGTGAGCTCGTCCTTTTCGCTTTGTAGGGAGTTGACGATGAGGTCGTTCACGTCGTCGCCTGGAATAAAGCGGAGAGCGAAGTAACTCATGTTCTTCGTCAGCTCGTCTTCTGATTTGATGGTCTCGGAAAGGACTGGAAGGAAAGCGCGGTCGCCTGTGTTACCGATAGCTCGTACGACGAGGGCCTTTTTCGTATAATCTTTTTCTTCGTCAGCGGATTTAACAGCATTGAGAAGGCTTGGGCGAAGTTCGGCAAAACGATCACCCAGGAGGCGACCGGCAGCACCGGCGCCGAGATACGCGTTCGCTGCCATATCTGGTTCAACTTCGGTCTCCGCTATGTGCAGAACTTTTTGTGCACTGTCGAGGGAAACGTTTGAGTGCATACCGTAGGCGCTGATCGCCATCTCGCGGCAATGCTCGTTCTTGCAGTCTCCGGCAAAGAGGTCGGCCAGGACATTCGAACCTTCGTTGGTCTCAGAGCCCGAGAGCACGCTGAAGATTACGCTCATCTGGTATTGATTTTGTGGGCTAACGCCATCCATGCTGAGGATCTTGTCTTTGAATTCTTTGATAACAGCTGGATTATCTGCCAGGATTTTTGCCATTTCCAGATAGAGATCGGCGCGAACCTGCGGCTCATCCGTGCCTGAGAGCTGATCAAGTGAGGCGAAGACTTCGCTCAAGGGACGAAGTTTTTCGTTAGGATCGCGGGCTGGCTTCTCAGCCTGAGCGAGGACCATTTCGCTTCGGTTGCGATAGATTTTTTTAGCAGCTGCGAGTTTGACTGTCTCACCGGCATTTACGCTGATCTTGGTGATCAGGCGGAACGCGAGATTCTCATGATCGATGCCCATGAAGGTAAGGGTGCCGTTCATACTCAGGAGTTTGCCTGAAGCGTCATACTCGTAACGAAAGCCATTCGCCTTGGGATCGATCGCAATATCGCCCTGGATGTTTTGAATCCAATTTCTTGTGACTTCAAAACCGCCTTTGCTTTCGGATACAACGTATTTTACTTTGAAAACGTTCTTAGCTTCGCGTTCGCTGTGATAGATCTCTGGACCGGCCTTGAGAGCGACAGGCACGAAAAAGCGAGTAAGAAATTCTTTCTGAAAACCGCCATAGCTCGAGGGGAATTCATTATCGAGATAGTGAACCTGAGCGCCATCTTCCAGAGTGGAAAGCGTAGCGAAATGTAAAATGTTGTCGGGAGCAACTGCATTGTTCGTGACGATAAGCTTTGAAATCGAATCCCATTCGGAGATGTGTTGGCCCGCGTCCTGTTCATGGACCAGGAGCTGACCTTCGAGATCGAGAATAACGTCATCGCGTTGTTCCGTGGAATAGACGCTACTGATCGCGATCTTGTAGGAGGTTTGATCTTCGCTGATCTTGGCCGTCTTTTCACTCAAAGCACTTTGCTTCGCATAGAAGGTGTAGCCACCCACACCGAGGCCCAGGGCTATCACGACAGCAAACGAAATCCCCAAAGTCTTCTTATTCATCGCTTCGCTCCGAAAGCAGCAAGATCAAGGTCTGCTGCTATTGTCTCATATGTGAGAGGGAAAAATGTTCCACTTTAAAACGGACGGAGCCCAGGCAAATTTTGCCCAGGCACCTCATGATTATTATTTTTTGGTCGTAGTCGGTGCCTTGGTGGTCGCGGTTCCGCCAGCACATTTACCCATAATGGCTTTTTGAATCTGGTTCATCATTTCGTTCTGACCAGTTTCGATCGC
>SEDW01000770.1 GCA_004193325.1 Pseudomonadota bacterium
GTGATGATCTGCGCATCGGCTTTGTGATTAAGCGAGAGAAAGGTCAGGAGTTCATCGATGCGATCCTTTGCCACTTTCTTGTCGAGACCAATAAAGCTCGCATACATGCGCATGTTTTCAACGACGCTCATCGCTTCGTCCAGCGCGTCTTCCTGGGTCACGACTCCAATGCGGCGACGAAGCTCGCGGCCGCTCGTAGCGGGATCGAGTCCGAGCACAGACATGCTTCCACCACTTCGGGCTGAGGCACCATAGAGCATGCGAATCAAGGTGGATTTGCCGGCTCCGTTCGGCCCGAGGAGACCGAAACATTCGCCCCTGTTTATCGAGAAGGAGGCGTCGCTCACGGCCTGCACGCCGGCGAAGGTTTTGCTGACGTTTTTTACTTCCACAATCTGTGGGCTAGTCACGATTTTTCCTTTCGGCGAATTTCAGCCGGAAAAGTTAGCTTTACGCGAAAGGATATCATAGGCATTGATGAGAATCGAGGTGACGAGCGGAGGAGCACTGTGATAATTCGTAGGAATGATCTTTTGTGCAAAGAGGTTCCATGTACACGTTAGCCATTCAAAAGATCGAAAAGCCCTATCTCAGGGGCCGGGTGCACGAGGCTGCTGCTTTTTTCAGTCTCGGTGCTTGTTTGATGCTTCTCGATCTTTGCCAAAATCTTAGCCAGTTTCTGGCGACTCTCGTTTATTCCTTCAGTCTTGTCGGGCTTTTTACCTGCAGTGCCATCTATCATCGGGTGCAGTGGGAAGAAAAAGCGCGTGCGATCATGCGCAGGCTCGATCACGCGGCGATATTTCTCCTCATCGCTGGAACGATGACCCCACTTTTTCTCATCACGCTCTCGCCCGAAACAAGCACTAAAGCGATTGCACTCATCTGGATTGTGGCTACAGTTGGAATCGTTCAGGCGGTCTTCTGGATAGGAGCGCCCAAGTGGTTGGCGGCAGTTCTTTATGTTGCCGCCGGATGGCTCGGCTTTCCTTATCTCTCGGAGATGAGTCTGGTCATCGGCAGGGAAGGGGTCATGCTGGTTCTCGGTGGAGGGATACTCTATACGATCGGTGCGGTGGTTTACGCATTAAAGAGGCCCAATCCCTGGCCTAGAATGTTCGGTTACCACGAGATATTCCACGTCCTGGTAGCGATCGCTGCAGCCTGCCATTTCATAATGATTAAACAGATTCTTCAGCCTTAAGAAAAAAAGACAAGAAAAGGGCCGAATCCTCGAAGGGATTCGGCCCTTTTTATGCACAAGCTCATTTTGCTATTTGAGGCTTAACCTTGGTACCAATCGCAGGGGACAGGTCTTCATCGACGAGATAGATGATGTCAGCGATGGGGCCGTATTTCGGGTGAACCATCTGCTCTTGAAATTCTTCGCGGGTGTAATCGCTCATCTGCACAACCTTTACGTAGAGAACTCGACTCTGAGCATCGCGGGCCTGCAAACGCTCGACTACACCTTGCTTGTAGTCTCCATGAAAGGAACCAGTGACAAGAACTTTCTTTGCCGCAGTGGTCTTCAGAAGTTCGAAGGCCATGACATCGTCGGTGATGCTTTGCGACGCGAAGTAATTATCCATGGCATGAGAGTGATCGAAGACGCCCATTGCCTCCAGAAAGCGCTCATAGTAAGCGTCGCTGCCCAGCTCGAAGCCAGGAGGCACCAGCTTAGGATCGGCTGCTGTCATACCGCCGGCGGTGATCGGCGATTTCTGAGTGCGTGTGAGATTGGTCGGAATAAGATCGACGTTCGCTGAAGCAGCGGTCGCAATCAACGCGCTGTATTCAACTGGAGTGGCAGTGCTCGTGGGAAAGAGTGCTTTCAAAGCCTGAGCTTCATTCATAGTGCCCGCTTTGAGTTGAGCTTCCACCGTATCCACGAGAGCGAGATCAATCGTGTTGAGAAATTCCCAGCCAAGCGTAGTCGCTGCTTCTCTACTCACGTGATTGACAATTTGCGCCTGAACCGCGGCGATCGCCGGGATGTAGTGAGTTTCGCCAATGACGACGATGTCGCTCGCATCGAGATAGCTGTCCATGCTCTCGATTTGGGTCTTGGTCCTGGCGTCCCAAATCTGATCG
>SEDW01000771.1 GCA_004193325.1 Pseudomonadota bacterium
ATGGGGATCGGTGGTGTCATCTTCAAGTCGGTACGTTCCATGGGCAACTCCTAAGCAACAGAGGATCAGCATCAACAGCAGCTGCTAGGGATAAAGCAAAGGTTCGGCCATCGAAAGAACTTTGATTTTATTGAGTTTTTCGGAGATGGGAGAAGTCAGGGATCTATCACCTGTCAAAAGATTCGACAGTTTTTGAGCGTTTTGAAATGTGAAGATTTGAAGTTCGCAAAAGTTGACATAAAAAAAAGAGAAGAAGCTTTGAGGCTTCTTCTCTTCTTCGTCGTTCACGGTTTACTTGGACTCAGCCGGGTATTTCGCGAGGTGGGCCTTCATCTTCACGTCCCAGATTCTCATATGAGCATGAAGTTCTTCAAAAGCGGCCGGTTTGTAGCGGCTTAAGATCGGGTCTTCCCTAAGGGCAGCAGCGGATTGAGCTTCGAGTTCCTGCGCCTTGGCAATCAACTTCTCGACATCAAATTTTTCTGAGATCTTTCTAAGCTTCTTCAAAAAGGCCGTTTTAAATTCCGGCACCTTTAGCATGCGAACGAGGAGCTGATTTCGTTCCAATAAGTTTTCTGGCTCATAGATATCCGGCTTTTCCCAGATCCGATCAAGATCCCAGGGCACTGTCGTCAGCTTTCGCTGATCCTGGTCAAAGGCAAGAAAATAGTTGTTATCAAAACCATCCCAGTGATTGATCGAGAGCGCCACGGCCGTGTAGGAGAGAAAACTATCGACGTCAAAAACGGCCTTGAGCTTTTCCGCAAAGACTTCGTCGCTCGTTTCAAGCCAGAGGAGTTTGTAGATTTCTTCGAGATAGGTGAAGTTATCCTCGCCTTTGCCATCATAGCTAAACGCCTCTGAGAGCTTCGAGGAGAAATCCTGACGAAAGCCCGCGTTGCCGTAACGAGCCTTGTAGATCTCATAGATGGGTACTTTGTGGGCCTTAAAGAATTCCTTGTCCACGGTTTCCATAAAGAGATAAAGGCCCTGGTATTTTTGATTGATGAAGGCCGAGGCAAACTCGGTTTTCGGAACTTCGAGCTTCATCTCTTTGAAGACCTCGTAGCCGATGATCGAGCGCAGCATTGTCTTGTCGATGGCTTGGGAGCTCAATCGATAATGACTTCGCTTATTGTACTTTTCGTCGCAAAAATCGATATCGTAGCTCTTTCGAAAAGCATCGATACTCGAACGGCCGGCGTAGGACGCATTGCAGTTGACCTTGAATTCACCAGCCACCCGCACCGACACTTGTGCCGGACGCTTCGAGAGGAGCTGGCCGTTCAGAAGACCGTATTCTTCGGGAGAAATATCAAGAGCCACGAGTCGCAAGCCGTAGTCCTGCTCCTCATTCATGGGAATGCTTTTGCAGGATAGGGCAAACGAGAGGAGGAGCGTGAGGGACAATATCCGTTTAGAAATAGAAAAGTGCTTCAAGTCTTGCTGCGGATTCATTGTAAGTTCTCTTCTTCAAATCAATCGGACTGTTGGTTCCAATAAGTTCCGCATTCAGCGCGATCCGAAGGGTATCGAGATCGTAACGAATCCCAAGCGAGCAACCGAGACTGTTGTATTTGAGCTCGCGATGATCGTGGGACACGGCCGTGAGGCCGACAAGACCTGTCACCGACTCTTCTCCATCCGAGAAGAAATATTTTCCATACATCGTATTGATGCCGTTGAAGAAGACGGTTTCTTTGTCGGCAAAAACCTTTTCATACTCGGTCTGGTTTGGATCGATACCGGCAATCCATTCGGCCTGCCAAAGCTTTTGACTATCGCGATGCCAGAGCGAATTCATCATCGCCCAGGCAAGCTGCGAGCCATCCTGTATGCGATGCGTACCGGCCTGCATCCAGAATCCATAACGCACAGCTGGATTGATATCGGTCTGGTAATTACCGACGATCGTAGCGTTCTGGGCTTCCGACATACTCGCGGCAAGCGTCCAGTCGTGATAGAGATCGGAGTCGCCACCTTTTTGCAGCATGACGACGGTCTCGCGACCGGTGTAATTAAAGAGATCCATGCGGCGATAGATATAACTGCGGTCGATCGTAGGTCGCTCGAGCCGACTCTCTTCATATTC
>SEDW01000772.1 GCA_004193325.1 Pseudomonadota bacterium
GGTTTCAGTTCTATCCTTAAAAAGGCCCAGGAGGAGCGCCAGCTCCTGCAAAAGGCTCTCTCAAGGGGCGAGAAGCTGACGAAGTTTTTCGACAGCACAGTGCCCTATCAGGACGTTTTGGAAGAGCTCGAAGATAAGAAGTATGTGGATGCGCGGCATATGCTGTCCCGAGGGCTTGCCCCGGCTCAGGTCGCCCGCGAACTTGGCCTTCAGGAATCGGAAGTGCAGTTGATCGCGAGCATGAACAGCTGATCAGGCCCGGTTGGCCTGACAGAAATCGATGATACTCTTCGCCAAAGTCTTGGAATCCTCAGCGAGCAGGAGATGCCCTGCTCCCTCGATCACCTTCAGTTCCGCATTCGGAATCGACACATTCAAATTATGCGCCGCTTCGACCTTGATGATCTGATCTTCACTGCCGTGGATGATCAGCGTCGGGCATTTGATGCGTTCCAGGATCGCCTGGTTATTGATGTTCCGAATCGCCGCCCTCTGCTCCTGCGCCTTTTCCTCGTAAGAATCATTTTGAATCGACTGGAGAATCTGTTTATTCATCGCTTCGATGAGGAGCTTATTGCGTGAGGCAAAACCTTCGGTGAAATAATTCGACATCCTCGCCGTGACTTCCTCAATCGTCGTGCCCCAGGAGCCGTTGCTGATCGGATTGATGTCCTGCTGCCCTGCCCCGGTACTGACGAGCACCAGGCCCGTGATATCGCGCTCTGAGGCGATGATCTCGCTCAACATCCCGCCCATCGACAGACCGACGACAAAACTTTTTTTGATGCTGAACTTTTCCCAGATCGCATAAACGTCCTGCACCATGTCGGTCGCCGTATAAGGCGCCGTGGTCTTGGTCTGTCCGGAACCCCGGTTATCAAAGATCAGGACCTGAAACCCAGCTTCGACGAGGTGACGAGCGAGGAGACGAAAGTCTTTGGAGCTGCGGGTATGGCCGTTGACGAGCGTGATCCAGGGACCGGTTTCGCCGTTCGTCTCAAAATAGATTTGCGCGTTGTTAACGTCGATAAAGGGCATAAATAATCCTTCGCATCATTTCTGAAATACGGGTTCAGATCTCCTGGGCGTTCGCTTCCTTGGCCTCTTCCTCTATCGTTGCGAGAGGAATTTTTTTCAAGCTGAGATAAGGAATGGCGCCGCTAAGATTCAGGAAGAGTTGAGAAAGTGCCATCAGGTTGAAAGCGTTTGCGCCGTGATTGAGACCGACCATTTGGAAAAGCTGGTCAAATGCGACGTGCCCTACCCCTAGCCCACCAGGCATCAGCGGAATCGCGGTGGAGGTCATTCCGATTGGAAAAACGACTGCGACTTTACCAAAGTTCGGTACATAGCCCATGACTTTGGATGCGATGTAATAGAA
Organism: Pseudomonadota bacterium; assembly: GCA_004193325.1. GTDB lineage: Bacteria > Bdellovibrionota_B > Oligoflexia > Oligoflexales > Oligoflexaceae > Oligoflexus. Next base: position 1,382 of record SEDW01000772.1, read on the forward strand.
GAGCAGCAGGCAGGCAAACTGCGTGACGAGCGAGATGCCGATACTGATGACGATTGACTTGCGAGCATAGCGATAGACTCGCACGGCACTGTAAAGCTTTTCAAAGAAATGAATGCCTGGAATCGGCAGCTTGAAAATTTTAAGGAAGGGGTCATTGCCTTTGTAATGATAAAGAGCTGCAGTGAAGAAGACGATGAAGCCTGCTGACAGAGCGCTGATCATGCCTAAAATTGGCCAGAATCCCCGAATCTCACTCACCGTTCCAAAGTTGAGAATGATCATGACCCAGCAGACGAGAAAGAGTCCGGCGAGACCGACGATGCGATCGAGAAGTGCTGTCATCATCGCCTGGGCTTTGGATTTGCCAGGATTATCCCGAATCACGTAGGCAACCTTGATGATGTCGCCACCGACTGCACCAGGCATGACCGAACTAAAAAAGAGGCCCGTCAACTGCAGAGTCACGGCCCGTTTCCAGGCGATGACATAACCTGCGCCCTGCAGCAGAGTCTTCCAGCGCCAGGTGCCGAGAAAGCCGATGCAAAAAACAAAGTATGAAAGCGTGGCCGCTGTGAGCCAGAGGTCTTGCTGGAAGAGTTTGAGTTGGCTGAAGTCAAGTTGACCTGATCCGATCAGCCACTTGATGAGTGCTGCCGCAATGGCTAGTTTGCCGATGGTCAGGAGTGTCGTTTTGAGCATCAAATAGGC
>SEDW01000085.1 GCA_004193325.1 Pseudomonadota bacterium
ACTTTACGAACAACAGTGTTGACCACGGCTCTTGTGAGTCTCAGTCTTCTCTTCACTGCTTGCCAAAATGAAATCGAACCAAAGCCCATCATCAAACACACGGCGACTGCTGCTGATAAAACAGTGAAGCCCAGTCCTATTCCCGACACATCAAGCGGCGATTCAACAGACGCCGGAGACGGCAAAGAGAATCCTGTCGTCACAGCGCCTGATCCAATGCTTCCCGATACGAAAGAACCTGAGGTAAAGCCGCCTCAAGTCGTTGACGTAAAGAGTGAAGGCTGCTCGGGAGCGACGGAACTCGCCGAAGGTGAAATCACATTCAATGTCGCTACGCTTGCAAGAAAGTATGTGGTCCGGAAACCCAAGGGCTATAGCAAAGACAAAGCCTGGCCCCTCGTTCTTGCTCTCCATCCAAACGGCAGCAACACGAGCTACTGGGATGGGACCAGCGGAGATCGCGCCATTCGAAAACTCTTTGGCGATAAGGCGATCATCATCGTGGCTCAGGCCAGAGCCAATGACTGGCGGGGAGATCTGCCGGTGGAACTCGCATACTTTGATGCGATGCTCGTGAGAGCCAAGAAAGAGCTCTGCGTCGACACGAAGAAGATATTTGCGATGGGTTTTAGCGGTGGAGGCTCCTTTTCGGGAGTCCTGGGCTGCAGCCGAACAGATATTCGTGCCATCGCCTCGGGCGGTGCCGTCATCTATTATGATCCCAAGACCTGTGTGGGAACGCCTGCCGCCTGGGTGACAATTGGTGATGATGAAGCGGAAAAAGCGCGTCTGGAATTCAGGGATTTTTGGAAAGACTACAACAAATGCTCCGCTCAAACCAAGGTCCTGACGCCAGCGAGCTGTGTGGAATACAGCTGCCCCGATGCCGCTCGACCCACTCAATTCTGTAGCCATGTAGGCGGCCACGAATGGCCAGCCTTTGGCTCTCAGACGGCCTGGGATTTCTTTTCGAAGTTCTGATCCTCTTCTACTTCCCCTTCTCCTTCTGAACCTGCTCCATCGCGAGTTCGACGAAGGCTTTGACATTGGGTGACGAATACTTTTGTCCTGGATAGACAAAATAGTAGTTGCCCTGAATGGGAATCCACCATCGCGGCAGGATTCGAATCAAGGTTTTCGCCTTCATCTCTTCTGCCACTAGGAACGCCGGCAACCAACCAATTCCCAAATTTTGCAGAGTCAGGGCTTTGATCGTTTGAATCTCATCGGCATCCACCCGGGCGTGAGTGAAGATCGTTTGAAAGTTCTTCCCATCCGTGAGCTCGATCGCTTTGGAGCGCATCGCTGTGTGCATCAGCACCTGATAGTTGGCAATGTCGTTCGGGTCTTTCGGAGATCCAAACTTCGCGATGTACTCCGGAGTCGCGCAGAATGCAAAATTCACTTCAAAGAATTTTTTCGCGAGCAGCGTTGAATCCTTCAGCTCGCCGACACGGATCGCCAGATCAATGCCTTCACCGACCAGATCCACCACCCGGTTCGTGACGATGAGTTCGACCTGAACATCGGGATAGATGCGAAGGAACTCACTGACGAGGCGAGGCAGGAGACTATGACCAAAGTCGATCGGTGCGGTAATCCGCAACAAACCATTGGGATGATCGCGACCGGCGAGCAGGGAGGCTTCACCCAGTTCTATTTCTTTAATCGCGGCCGCACAGTGACGGAAATAGGTCTGACCTGCCTCGGTGATGTGCAGTCGGCGGGTGGTCCTTTGAATAAGAGTGACCCCAAGACGCTTTTCGAGCCCGGCGACCCTCGCGCTCACAGTGGTCTTGGGCATCCTCAGAAGCCTGGCCGCACCTGAAAAGCTCCCTGATTCCACGACCTTGACGAAGACTGAAATGGCATCGATATCCACGGCATATTATCCCATATACGGTACAGAGATTCTCTATTTTACCATCTTATGCACGGTCGAACTTCTGCCGTAAAGTCTTTTGTGAGGATTGAGGCAATGCCCTTCCTCCTCAAAGACCAAACCATAAGAGCAAAGGAGATAGGCGATGGCTAACAAAGGTACATTACTTGTAACAGGTGCTTCGGGACATTTAGGCCAGCAGGTTCTCGAGTCTCTCTTGAAAAAGAGCGATGGCAAAAATAAAATCATCGCGACTTCGCGTGACAAGAATAAACTCAAATCTTTTACCGATCGCGGTGTCGATACACGTTCAGCTGACTTTGGTGATGCGGCGTCTTTAGACCAAGCCTTTGCCGGAGCGGATCGCCTTTTGATCATCAGCACCGACGCGATTGGATCTCGTCTCGCTCAGCATAAAAATGCGATCGATGCGGCGGTGAAAGCCGGCGTGAAACATCTGGTCTACACCTCTTGGATTAACCCGGATCGTTCGCCTGCTCTCGTTGCAGCTGATCATATTGCTACAGAAAAACTGATTGAGAAGAGTGGCCTGACCTATACGATTCTGCGCAACTCGTTTTATACGGACAATCTCCTCGGCGCCCTGCCTCACGCCATTCAAAGCGGAACGCTGGCAGGTGCACAGGGCGGGGGGCGTCAGGCTTATGTAACCCGTGAGGACTGCGCGCGCGCCGCGGCCGGAGCTCTTTTATCTGAAGACTATACTAATGCTATCTATGACATCACAGGTCCACGGGCCGTGAGTTATCCCGAGCTTGCAAAAATCCTGAGCGAGATCTCAGGCAAAGAGATAAAATCTCTGGATCTGCCGGCTTCTGACTACAAAGGCGCATTGGTAGGATCAGGATTGCCGGAACCGGTCGCAGAACTCTTTTTATCCTTTGATCTGTCGGTGAAACAAGGCTCGGTGGCCGGCGTTTCAACAGCCGTCAAGGATCTGAGTGGTCAGGCTCCACAGGATATCAAAGACTTTTTGATCGCAAACAAGAAAAGTTTCCTGAGCTGATTGCCAGGAAATTTTTGAATAACGAGGGACTTATGACTAACGCTCGACTTCCGACGATCTTCATCTCGCATGGCGGTGGACCTTGGCCCTATATTCCAGAGATGAAGGCGCAATTTAGTAAAACTGCGAAGTGGCTCTCCGACTTGCCGAGCACGCTTCCTATGAAACCAAAGGCGATTCTGTCCATTTCGGGGCACTGGGAAACGGACGAATTTATGGTGTCGGCTGCAACGGAGCCGCCGATGGTCTATGACTACTCAGGTTTTCCTGAGCACACCTATAGAATCAAATATGCGGCTCCGGGTTCGCCGGCTCTTGCCGCGAGAGTGCAGGAGCTTTTGACAGCGGCCGGAATTAAAAACGGGAGCGACCCGAAACGGGGCTTCGATCACGGTACATTTGTTCCCTTGGTTATGATGTATCCCGAGGCTGAGATTCCGGTCGTGTCGATGTCGATTAAAAGAAACTATGACCCGATGGATCATATTAAGCTCGGGGAAGCGCTGAAACCCTTGAGGGACGAAGGCATTCTCATCATCGGCAGCGGACTTTCCTATCACAATATGCGCGGCTTCGGATCGCCCACGGCGGCGGGCGTCTCGCAACTCTTTGGTCGTTGGCTCGGAGAAACTATCGCGATCCCTGATGTTGCTGAGCGTAGCAAAGCCCTTCTCGCTTGGGAAAAGGCGCCTGCAGCCCGACACGCGCACCCGCAGGAGGATCACCTGATCCCCTTGATGGCCGTCGCCGGTGCTGCCGGCAATGACTTGGGAAAAACGGTCTTCGTCGACCATGTGTTTGGCGTGGATATGGCTTCCTACGAATTTGGTTAAAGAACGCAATCTCCTTTGGGTCGCCGGTCTGTGAGGGCCGGCGACTTTTTTTGTAACCCACCTCTTCCCCAGACCTGCAATTAATCCCCAAAACTGCGATAATCCTTAATCACAAAGGAAGAAGATTCTTTTGCGTGCAGCTATACGCTGGAATCTTCCAATCTAGACAGTTTTTTAGGGGTGCTCATGAAGCCTAGAGTTTTCAAATTTGGTGGCACGTCGCTGGCAACTCCAGACTCGCTCCTCAAGGTCATCGCGATTATCCGCTCTCATGCGTCTGGCCTTTGTGTGGTTGTGTCAGCGAGCAGTGGCGTCACGGATAGCCTCTATAAAATCTACTACGGCTCGCTTCGGGGTGAGACGGGAGAAAACGTAGCGCTTCTATCCGCACTCGAAGATAGGCATATTCAGCTCGTGCGTGGAGTGATTGCAGCGGGCCCCAAACGGGAGGCTTTAGAAACCCATATTCGGACGATGGTCGATGAGCTTCGGCGCATTGCAGACAGTCTCGCCATTCTGAGGGAAGACACTCCAAGAGCTCTCTCGCGTGCGGTGAGTTATGGCGAGCGCCTGATGGCGGCTATTGTCACGGAAACACTTAACGATAAGGGTTCATCAGCCGCTCTTATTGATTCGACCCATCTCATCAAGATGAATCGTGATCGGCAGGAATATGCTCCTGACGATGCCCGTTCGAAAGCTGCGGTGAAGGCCGAACTCGTGCCAGCACTGGCAGCAGGCAAGATCGTGATCGTTCCAGGATTTTTTGGCGAAGGTCCGGAAGGCGAAGTGATGATTCTCGGTCGAGGGGGCTCTGATTATTCGGCGACTCTCCTCGGGAGCTATCTCGAAGCGCAGGAAGTCTGTCTCTACAAAGAAGTCGATGGTCTCATGACAGCTGATCCCAGGCACGTGTTTGAAGCGCGGGTTTTATCGGAGCTGCATTACCGTGAGGCGGCTGAGCTTGCCTACTATGGTGCGAAAGTTCTGCATCCGCGGGCCATCATCCCGCTCGTCGCCAAACGCATTCCTCTCATCGTCAAATCCACATTTTTTCCCGATAAGCCCGGCACCCGCATCGACGGCAACGTCGTCGAAAGCAGCTTTCCGGTCAAGGCTCTGAGCTACATCGACAAACAGGCTCTTATCGCCGTCGAAGGCAAAGGCATGATGGGTGTCCCTGGCATCGCCTCCAAAGCCTTTGGAGCGATGGCTTTGCACGGTATCTCAACCTCTTTCATCACTCAGGCTTCGAGCGAAGCGAGTATCAGTTTCGTCGTTCCGGGTGAACAGGGTGCCGAAGCCAAACGTGCGCTCGAAGAAGCCTTTCAATTTGAAATCGAACACCAACTCATCGACGAGGTAAAACTTCAGCCACACATCGCTGTGCTCGCTGTTGTCGGTCTCGGTATGCGCGGAACTCCTGGTATCGCAGCGCGAGCTTTCTCCTGCATCGCGCGTCAGGAGATCAGTATCATGGCGATCGCGCAGGGATCCTCGGAGTTGAATATTTCTTTGGTGATCGAACAGGATAACGCTGCGCGGGCCTTACGCGCGCTTCATAAAGAATATGGCCTCGAGAAACTGCGGGCTATTCCTCATCGCAATCCTCGTGAACTGAATGTGGCGATTCACGGCTTCGGACAAATCGGTCAGACTTTGATGAGACAGCTTCAGGAACAAAAGGATTATCTCGAAAACCGTTTGAAACTCCGCTGCCCGATCGTTGGCCTCTCGGATCGATCGGGTCTGGTCGTAGCCGAAAAAGGTTTTACCGAGCAGGAACAAAAGGATTATCTCAAAGCCAAATCCTCGAAGCAGAAACTTCGGAATGAAAAATCTCCAGTCCTTGACGAAGCGCAAATGGATCAATTGCTCTGGCATGGGCCCTGGGATCGCCGCATCTTCATCGATCTCACAGCGAGTGATTCGGCTCCCATGATTCGAAAAGCTCTGCAAAATGGATTTCACGTGGTGCTGGCTAATAAAAAACCTTTGGCCATTCCCTACGTGGAATATAAAGAACTGCTTGCGCTTGCGGCAAGCAACGGAGTTCAGCTTCGCTATGAAGCTACGGTAGGCGCGGGTCTGCCCGTTCTCGACACGATCGACAAACTCACGATTGCCGGCGATCAGGTTCAGGAAATTCTCGGATGCTTCTCCGGAACCCTCGGCTACCTCATGACGGAACTGGAAGATGGAACGCTCTTTTCCGTAGCCGTTCGGCAGGCCTTTGAAAAGGGCTACACTGAGCCCGATCCAAGAGATGATCTCTCGGGTATGGATGTGGCGCGTAAGGCTCTCATTCTCGCAAGGTCGATGGGCATTGCAATCGAAATCGAGGACATTAAGCTCGATCCGCTCTTTCCGCAATCGGTTAGCCATGATGATCCGCAGGTCTTTATGGAGAATCTTAAGGCACTCGATGCGGAGTATACAAAGCGCATGCGAGCGGCGAAAGAAAAGAGCAGCACGCTCCGTTACGTGGCGCGAATCAGCAAAGATAAAGTCTCCGTAGGTGTTGAGGAGATTAGTAAATCGGATGCACTCGGGCGACTCCGCGGCACCGATAATCAGGTGAGCATCAAGACCACACGCTACCATAGCAATCCTTTGATCGTGACTGGACCTGGGGCGGGAGCGGAGGTTACTGCTGCCGGCGTCTTGAACGACATCATCACAATAGCGACGAGTCAGGTACAGGAGCTGCGCTCATGAAGTTCAGTATTTTTGCCCCAGGCACTATTGGAAATGTTTCCTCAGGATTCGATATACTCGGGCTCGCTATTGATGGGCTCGGTGATACGTTTCATTTTGAAACAGCCGACGCCTACTCGATTCGAGTGAGCGGACGTGATGCCGCTGATATTCCAACCGATCCGGCTCTAAATGCTGTGACCATCGCTTCCGAGGCGTTTTATAGGCTCTTTGGTCGTCGGGCCCAGCCTTTTTCCGTGCACCTCGAACGCTCCCTGCCGATGTCGGGAGGCCTTGGATCGAGTGCGGCTTCGAGTGTCGCTGGAGCTTTGGCTGCCGCACGTTTCGCCAAAGCAGGTCCCTGCACCGATTTGATTTTGCAGGCAGCACTTGACGCCGAGACTGTTGTTGCGGGGCCGCACCTCGATAACATCGCACCTTGTTTCTATGGTGGGTTGACCCTCGTTCAAGATACGGAGGCCCTATCGGTCTATCCTATCCCTGTTGCGATCGATCTTTGGATCGTCCTCATCACTCCGGCAATCAAAATCAAAACGAAGGATGCGCGGCAGGTCCTTCCCCCCACTTTGAAGACAAGCGAATGGAGTAAGCAGATGGCGCATTGCACGACGCTCGCTGTCGCTCTCGCCCGAGGTGATGGCAAACAAATCGCTTTTGGGCTTCAGGATACTTATGCCGAGCCAGCACGGGCCTCGCTCATTCCAGGCTTTCATAAGGCGCAGGAGCTGGCGCTTGCGGGCGGAGCTTATGGCTTTTCGCTCAGCGGAAGCGGCCCAACCTGTTTTGCAGTGTGTCCGACGAAGCAGGTGGCGGAATCGGTTGGTCGGGCTCTGCTCGGAGTCTTCGGTCCTAAAGCACAAATGAATATCGTTCAGCCCCGCTTGAAAGGGGCAGAGGTTTTATCATGACCCATTTGCAATGCGTCAACTGTCAGAAACATTTCCCGCTCTTTGAACTGCGTTTTGAATGTGATTGTGAAGGACTGCTCGAAGTCATTCACGAAGCAGAAGGTCTCCGGGATTTGCCGCAGCTCGCCGAGAAGCGATTGACGAGCCGCATTCCAGCGGACAGAAGCGGTGTCTGGCGTTTTCGGGAAGCGGTTGTGCCACTCGAAGAAAAAGAGATCGTCACTCAGCTCGAGGGTCGCACGGGATTTCATGCGGTCGAAAGTCTACAAAAGTGGACGGGATCGCCAGGGCTTTTCATTAAGCACGAAGGCGAGAATCCCACGGGTTCCTTCAAAGATCGTGGTATGACGGCAGCGGTGTCGGTTGCAAAGCGGCTAGGAATGCCGCTACTGGCCTGCGCCTCGACCGGGAACACGAGCAGCGCCCTCTCCTCTTACGCAGCGAGGGCCGGACTTAAATCTGTGGTCTTTCTGCCGAGCGGCAAAGTCAGTCTCGGCAAGATGGCTCAAACTCTCGGCTATGGCGCTCATGTGTTGGCTGTGAAGGGGGATTTCGATGATGCGATGCAAATCGTCCGAGATCTCGCCAAGGCTGGCGAAGTCTATATGGTCAATTCTCTGAATCCTTTCCGCATAGAAGGTCAGAAGACGATCATCTGGGATATTCTTCAGGATATGAACTGGCAGGCTCCGGATTGGATCGTTGTGCCCGGTGGTAATCTCGGCAACACGAGTGCCTTTGGCAAAGCGATTGAAGAGGCCTTTGAATGGGGCTGGATCGATAAGAAGCCTCGTCTCGCAACGATACAAGCCGCGGGGGCAAATCCATTCTACAAGAGCTTTCTCAACGGCTTCTCTTCGCTCCAATCGATTCAGGCGGAAACGATTGCGACCGCGATTCGCATTGGCAATCCCGTGAATTTTTCCCGGGCGAGTCGAGCGATTATCAATACACGCGGAATCGTGGGGCAGGTGAGTGACAAAGAAATTCTAGCCGCCAAAGCCGTAATCGATCGCTCAGGACTTGGTTGCGAACCAGCCAGTGCAGCAACTCTTGCGGGATTGAAATTGATGGTTCAGGCAGGGCTTGTGAAGAAAGAGGATAAGGTCGTCGCGGTGCTGACAGGGTCTATGCTGAAGGACACGGATGCAATTATGAAAAGTCAGAATCTCACTGTCGAGGAAGTCGAGGCCGATGCAAAGGCGATCAAGCTCTCGCTCGATAGCCTTCGCTCCAAACATTAAGCTTGTGAGCTCAATTCAAATGTTCCGCCAGTGATTGTGTAATCAGCCCAAGAGCCTTCTTGGGTTGAGAAACCGCTGATCATCGTCTTGCCATCTTCGTGGGTCAGTTCACAGACTTCTGTGAGAAAAAATGCTGAATCAGCTGCATCGACGGACTGAAATGTGTCGTCGTTAAAAATGCGCGCCTGAACTGAGTCAAAATCTTTGACCAGGATTGTAACATTTTCCAGACGCTCATCGTCTTCGCCGACGTTCAAATCAGCGCCAACAACGCGGATTACAAAGGATTTATTAGTAGAATCGACAGTCATTTCGCTAACGTCGGAGTTATCGAAATTGAGGAGTTCGAGTTCTTCGCTTGTGAGTTTTTTCATGGGCTTTGGGCTCCTGTTGCATTGAAACAAAACCAGGCCATCCAATACAGAGTTTATGAGGAATTGTCTTGGTCCAAAATGCGCAAAGGGCTTTTCTTTAGGGGCTTCACTGATCACCCTGAGCCTTGGCGATACAATTGCTGACAATCTTTATCGAATTTACGCTGTCATTTTATTATTTACTACTGTGACATGGATTATTTCTATGTTAACAGAAGGCAGCTTTTCTATGAGGTGCCGCGTGAAAATAAGAGCCTTATTCTGCATCCTGTTTTTGATCACGACTTTAAACGAGTCCTGTCAAAAGAAATCGAGTCACGATGCAGTTCCTCCTCAGACGACTGCCAATCCATCAAATCCCAGTGGCCCGACTGATCCAAACGGATTGCCCTTGGTTTTACCCGGGACTTGTCCCGCCCCTTTGGAATCCACTTCAACGGCCAAAACCTGTGAAGTGATGCATAAGGGGTCTGGTTCGACTTTCATTGAAGGTACTTTGATCACCGCTGAGGGCGTAATACCCCGAGGCGGTGTTTTATTTGGGGCCGACGGAATTATCCAGTGTACCGGCTGCGGCTGTATCGAAGCGGCGAA
>SEDW01000773.1 GCA_004193325.1 Pseudomonadota bacterium
GCCACTGGAATCGGTGCCGTTCACTCGGCTGGGACAACATCCTTTGCCTCAGGCGTGAAGCCTCAACTCGGTCCTGCAGGAGCGATATCTGCTGATCAGCTCGCAGCCAACAAACTCGGAAAGACGACGCCCTACCATTCCTTACAGCTCTCCCAGCGGCTCAAAAACGTAGCCAAGGAGGTGCCGCCCTTCGATAACGCAACTTTCTGTGACGCGATCTCCTGGGCCGATGCCAAGACGCCACTGATCCCACAGGATAATCCTCAGTCGATCTTTGATAACTTCTTTGCTGGTAGCAGCTCCAAGGAGTCTGCAAAAGAAAAGGCTCTTCGCATTGCTCGGGGCAAGAGTGTTCTCGATAATGCCTTGAATCAGTTGAACAGCATCAAGAAGAAACTTGGCAAGGACGATCTCTATAAGGTCGAACAGTATACGACCGGTCTCCGAGCGATTGAGACGGAGATCACTTCGTCTTCGTCGATGGCGACTTGCATGATTTTGGATCGACCGACGAAGAGTGATGCGGCGATGGCCAAGACGGAATATTACGACATCATGCATAAGATGATGATTCTGGCTTTTCAGTGTGATTTGACTCGTTTCATCAGCTTTATGTTCTCCCCGGGACGTTCGGAACGAATCTTTGAATTCAGTCCCGTGGGAGTCAATGAGGATATGCATTCTCTCTCACATGATTCCTCAGCGGAGAGTATTGCGAAGCAGGTCAAGATCCAGACCTATGAAATCAAGATGTATGCGAGTCTTCTCCAAGGGCTGAAAGATATCCCGGATATCGGTGGGGCGAGTCTGCTCGACAACACCTTCTCCGTGTTCGGCAACGAACTCTCCAGTGGTGCCTCTCACTCTCTCCACCCAATGCCTCTGCTCCTCGCTGGGGGCGGTGGTGCCTTAAAGCTTGGGCAGCACATCAAAGCCGAAGACAAGACCGATCAGGCTGCTGTCTGGCTCACTGTGCTCAACGCTATGGGCATGGGCCTTGAGAGCTTTGGCACTGATGGTAAAAAGGCTATCGCCGGACTTTGATCTTCGCCTTCCTGCCTAGGGCTCCCCTAGGCCTCTGCCGCCCATCGAAGCTACCTTTGATTCCCAAGCCGAGCTAGAATAGTCAAAACGGAATTTGGTCATTCCCTCTCATCTTTTGTGGCTTTTTTTAGCTCAAATCATCGCGCTAACTCAGCGGACTTAAAAGATATAATGAGCTTAGTTAGAAAATTCTCAAGTTTTGGGTGAGCGTGGCCGATAAGATTTCACAGCTCTGTCTGTTCTCCCTTAGAGGTATGAATTATGAAAAAGATCCTGTCGCTCCTCCTCCTCGGTACTGCGCTGATCTCTTGCCGCTCGTCTTCGGGGCGTTCGAATCTCGACGCGGCCTCGTTTGCTGACGGGAACATGACTTATCTCGCTTACTCCAACACCGATCCAAATGTTGCGGGTATCATCATCAACAAATGTCTAACAACCCCAGAGATCACAGCGATCATGGGTGATCGTAATAATCTAGAGAAGGCGAAGGCCCTCTGTAAAGCTGAGCTTATCTCCGTTTCGAACGATGCCATGCGTGTGGCTATCAGCGCACAGATCTCTAGCATTTCGGTCGACGAAATTCTCAACGCCAAGACGAATCGTCTGAAATACCTCACGAGCGAAATCAATCGCATGGAAGGCACTGTCAGTAGCCTGAAGATTGAAATCGCGAACCTAAGTGCGAGTTCGGCCAATGAAGAATCGAAGAGAACGTTGCAAAGAATGCAGGAAACCATTTCCTCACAACTCGCCGATCTGCAAAATCAGCAAAAAGAACTCTCAAGCGCCCTGGCCGTTGCCAAGAACGATGCTTCGATGAAAATGCTTAAAGACATCGACATCAAAGATACTCTTCAGCTCGTTGAAAAGGGTCAGGAGAACGCCAACCAGGCTGCCGACATCTTTATGATGCTGCTCAATAAAAACGTTTTGTATAACCTCGACGTCAACCGTAACCGTATTCTCGTTAAAGCGATTCAGAACTTTGATCCGGTTTGTAAAAACGACGTTCGCACCTTCGCCGATGGACAGTA
>SEDW01000002.1 GCA_004193325.1 Pseudomonadota bacterium
GCTCCGAGTAGACTCCACGCCGTCACAGCCCGAAGACTGACGCCTTCTGCCTGAACGGCAAGGGCCGCAGTCCAGATCTCATGAAACCAGCGCATCTGCTCTTCCCGGCTGCAGCCCAAATGGACTTCGGTGATAGCCAGAGGAATTTTATAACGCTGCCAGGCCTCGTGCATGAGCTCCTTTGGCCCGACTATCATCTCAGCTCCAACTCGGACCGCTTCGATGTCGGCATAACGATGATGCCGGTTGCCCCCGTGCACATGCTGCGGATAGCGCTCGAGTCGTTCATCAAGAAAGCGATTGCTGGTGATGTAGTGATTGATGCCGATCGTGTCGGGAGGCATGGGATCGTGAACAAAGGAATCTATCTCCTCGTCACTAATCCCATTTTTTTTGCAAAAGGAATAGAGTTCGTGCTCACGGTCAAGTCTGCCCGTAAGTATATCGAAGGAAAGCCAGCGGCGATGGTTTTCGAATTCAGCCTGATAGGCGAGAAAACTGGTTGAGAAAATTTTACCAAGGTCTTCCGTCTGAATAAATTCAGCTGACGGGTTCACTTGGCGAATACTCTTCATCGCAGCGCGGATGCCCTCGCATTCGTTCCAGAGCATTCGCAGGAAACTCTTGTTGTCATTGGCATGCGGATACCAGCAGCCATAGAGTCCCGAAAATCTCGCTGTAGTCAGAGGCTCGTTGATAGGAGTGTAGGCATCAATCCAGGGATATCGCCGAGCGAAGGCTCCAGCGTAGACGCTCAGTTTTCGTGCAAAGTGGGGATCGAGAAGGCTCGTGTAATGAGGGCCACTGCCGTGATGGATCAATCCGACAATGACGCGAATACCAAGTTCCCGGGCTTGCTGCAGCCGCTTATCTGCCCAGGACCAATCCATATCGTCAATCGACTCGGCTGCGACCCGCTCCCAGAGAATAGGGAAGCGGAGTGTTTTGATTCCAATGTCGGCGAATCGTTCCAGATCGCTCGAGCGCTTGTCGTGGCCGCTCATTTTAAGCTGATCCAAATACTGGTCGCCAACCCGATTCACTGTCGCTTCCACTCCGCCCCATAGCTCTATGCGGGTCATCGCTCAGCTCGGCATCGCGGCAACGCCGTTGTTCACATTCACCTTCGGGCTCATGCGCAAATCTTTGCTAAAAGAGATGGCTGCAGGCGAAGTGTCGTTCAGTTCTTCTTCTTTGTTTTTAGAATCTTCAAGCGCGATGAGTTCGTGCATGGCGTCAAAGGTTTTATCCCAGCTGACTTTGGCGAGGAAGGCTTCCACTTTCGCCTGCCATTCAACGGTTGGACCATCCTCGAGCATGCGTTGCGCGTGAAAGACAAAGGTTTCTACGGCGTCAGCAATGGCTGCAAGTTTCATTTCGCCGTAGGGTTTGCAAACATCGCGAATGGATGTGGAGATCACTTGCAGACCAGCTGCGAGATACTCGGGAGTTTTTGTTGGGCTGATGTAACGGGTCGCATCATTTCTCGCGAAAGGAAGCATACCAATGTCCCAAGTCGCTAGGTAATGCGGAAGCTCATCATAACCCTTCCCGCCAAGATAATGAATATTTGGCAACTGGGGTAGGCTGGCCGGATCAATTTTAACGATTGGTCCAAGCATGATGATATTCCACTCGGGTCGCATGCGGGCGATGCCTTCGATCAGTTCGAGATCGATGCGTTCGTCGATGACGCCCATGTAACCGATCTTCGGACCTTTGATATTTTTCATATCATTTGGAACCTGAGAATCGTTTCTCGCCTTGGCAAAGTGAGCGACGTCCACGCTGCTAGGGAATGCATAAACGTTCGGATGCATGTCACGCTTGGCCTCGTAAAGGCTGTAGCCACCGGTAAAGACCAGATCCGCTTTACTGAAGAGCGCTTGTTCGAGGCGTGGGAGCTCGGGTGAAGCAAATTTGAAGTGAGAAAGTTGATCCATACAATCATAGACGACAAGGTCTGGATCCAGACGCTTGGTAAACTTCAAAGCCATCGGTGTGTAATACCAGGCCAAATAATTTTTGATTCGGAAAGTACTGATGAGTTCATCGAGGAGCATCTCTTGCATCTCGATTTGTTGCGCTTCGCTCAATCCGTGCGGTAGGTGAGGAACGGCAACCACCAGATTTGGTTTTTCATTGCGCATTTCGAGAAAGGCTTCGCCATCGTGATGAACAGGCTCTTCGAAAAAGAAGACTCTTTGACGGGTTGCAGCTCTGGATAACAAATGTTGAGGTCTTTGATAAACGAAGTTCCAGCGCAGATGGGAGAGGCACAGAATGTCTAGTTCCGGGTTTGCATTCATAAAGAGTTGCGCATCATTATTGCTGACCAGTTTCATCAGAGCCTCCAATTTGGGTATCTACGAACTCCTATCTGCAATGGTCGTACCGAAAATAATGTCACGCGCAAATTAATTCGCAAGAATCAGAAACGAAACTTTTGCGGTCGAAAACGACCTTGTTTTTTTTGTCAGATAAGTCACTGTTTAAGCTTAGAGGATTGAAACCGAGGCCTTTCCGTTCAAAGAGTAAGGATCAATATGAGCAACGAGCCGAGCTCCTGTATCAATTTAGATATACATAGTCTTCACCCACGACCCCAACTTGCCCGTGACAATTGGGCTAGCCTCGACGGGCCATGGCGCTTTCTATTTGATCCGGACTGCAAATTCGTCAAGCCCTCTGATATCAAGTCCTGGCCACTTGAAATTCAAGTGCCTTTTGCGCCTGAAACACAGCGTAGCGGCATCGCCGACACTGGTTTTCATAAGTATTGTTGGTACCAACGACGATTCAAATCTGAGGCCAAAGGCAGTCAAAAAACTCTTTTGCACTTTGGTGCTGTAGATTATGTCGCGCAGGTCTGGGTGAACAATCAATTCGTAGGAGCACACGAGGGAGGACATACGCCCTTTACGTTCGATATCAGTCCTCTGCTATCCGGTGATGGTGAACAAATATTAACTGTTCGTGTCGAAGATGATCCTCACGATCTTGCGAAGCCCAGGGGCAAGCAGGACTGGCAGCTCGATGCGCATAGCATTTGGTATCCGAGGACGACAGGCATCTGGCAATCGGTATGGCTCGAGACAGTCAACGAAGTCTACATCGATCGCCTGCGCTGGACTCCCCATCTGGAGCGTTGGGAAATTGGTCTCGAAGCCTTCATCAATGGAAAGCTTGCTGATCAGGCGACGCTTCGTCTCAAACTTTGGAATGGATCGCATCTGCTTGTAAGCGACAGCTATCAGGTGATCTCTCATGAAGTCCATCGCCGGATCGCGCTCTCGGACCCGGGAATAGATGATTTTCGGAATGAAATTCTGTGGACACCCGAAAAGCCCACTCTCCTCGCCGCGCAGCTGGAGCTTTGGATCGGCGACACCTGTGTCGATCACGTATTTTCCTATACCGCTCTGCGAAGCGTTGGAATTTCTCATGGAGATTTTCTCCTCAATGGACGCCCCTATTATATGCGGCTTGTGCTCGACCAGGGCTATTGGCCCGAGTCCTTTCTCACGGCGCCTGATGAAGGCGCTTTGAAACGCGACATCGATCTGGTCAAGGCGATGGGATTCAACGGCGTTCGCAAACATCAAAAAATCGAGAGTCCAAATTTTCTCTTCTGGGCCGATTACCTTGGTCTCCTGGTCTGGGAGGAAATGCCGAGTGCCTATCGCTTTACCCACGACGGGGTCGAACGTCTCATGCGCGAATGGACCGAAGTGATCGATCGGGATTATAGCCACCCCTGTATCGTGACCTGGGTGCCTTTTAACGAATCCTGGGGCGTACCCGATCTCGGCGAAATGGACAGTCACCGCAGCTGTGTCCAAGCCTTTTATCACCTGACGAAAACCCTGGATCCGACCCGTCCCGTCATTGGCAATGATGGTTGGGAAAGTGCGAGTACCGACATTATTGGGATTCACGATTATGACAACCATCCAGGACGTCTCGCCGAGCGCTACGGTCCCCAATACAGCGCCAAGGATATTTTAAGTCGCCGCATTCCCGCGGGCCGAATGCCGATCGTCAAAGGATATTCTCACAATGATCAACCCTTGATGCTGACCGAATTTGGTGGCATCGCCTTTACTGCCGAAAATCGTGTGGGTGCAACCCGCGACTGGGGCTATGGCACGAGCAAGAGCAGTCGAGAGTTCAAAAGGCAATACTGGGCCCTGGTGTCTGCGGTGCAAAGACTCAAGGTGTTCCGCGGATTCTGCTACACGCAGTTTACGGATACTTTTCAGGAAGTGAATGGTCTCCTCTATGCAGACCGGAGTCCGAAGTTTCCCTTGCACGAGATCCACGCCATCAATTGTTCGGCGATGGATGAAGAACGTCTCTTCCGGGATGAACCGGAAGCCGCACGGAGTGAAATGTGATGTATAAAGAAAGCTTTAAAAAGACCGATGGTCGACAGCTTCTTGTCTACAGCCGCAAAGAAATCGACCCTGCGCTCGAGGCGCCGAGTCCTCTGGCCGAGCCTGTCTCGATTCAGGGCGCGCATATGCGTTATCATCCCTTGCGAGGGGAATGGGTGTCGTATTCCGGGCATCGGCAAAACCGGACCTTTCTTCCGCCCAAAGAATTTAATCCTTTGGCGCCGATGCGTAATCCCGAATTTCCGACGGAGCTTCCGGTCGGGGAATACGATGTCGCTGTCTTTGAAAATATGTTTCCCACTCTAAGCCGCTTGGCAGGATCCGCTCCCGATTTGCCGGGTATTGCCACCATGCCGTCGACCGGTGCCTGTGAAGTTGTGGTATTCACTCAAGACTCGGACACAAGTCTCGGTCGACTTCCCTTGAGTCATATCTCTCTCCTTTTGGAAGTGTGGGGGGATCGATATCGGGATCTCGGCAGCCGCGAGGATATCGAATACGTTTTGCCCTTTGAAAATCGCGGTGTGGAAGTCGGCGTCACGCTTCATCATCCACACGGCCAAATCTATGCTTACCCCTTTGTTCCTCCCGTGCCGGCACGCATGCAGTGGGAGGAAAAGAAATTCCTCGAAGCGACCGGACGAGTTCTCATGAGCGATTTTGTAGCTCGCGAGGCCATGGAAAAGACCAGAGTGATTTATGATGGACCACGGGCTTTGGCCTTTGTGCCCATATGCGCGCGATATCCCTACGAAGTTTGGATTGCTCCCAAGAATAAGCTGTCCTCGATGGCCGAAATGGATCAGGAGGATCGCGATGATTTCGCGAGGGCTCTAAAAACCGTTCTTTTGAAGTATGAAGGTCTTTGGCAAAGACCCTTTCCCTATCTGATGGTCGCTTATCAGGCGCCTACCGATGGAGAGCTGCATCCCGAGTCTCACTTTCATTTTGAATTTTTTCCGCCCTATAGAACCTCGGACAAGCTCAAATATCTGGCCGGAACCGAGATAGGTGCCGGAATGTTTGCCAATGACGCTTTTCCGGAAGAGAAGGCTAAAGAGCTGCAAGCTGTGGAGGTGACATTTGAGTCCGAATGAAGAAGCAAAGAACGAAATCGACAGGAAGATCTCGATCGTGCGAAAGATTCTAAAGGCGAATAATCTCTCTGCCGTCAGGCTGCGAGGCGTGGACTGGTTTGCCTGGGCCACCGCTGGAGCTTCGAATGTCGTTCTCCTCACGACGGATGTTGGTATCGCCGAAGTTATCATTTCCGCCGATGAGGCTTTTGTTCTGACAGACAGCATCGAGGCTGAGCGACTTGAAGAGGAGGAGATCAAAGGCAGTTATCCCATTTGGAAAGCCGCCTGGCAGGAGCCTCAGCAGCGCGAAGCGTTCGTCCGGGAATTGACTCATGCCGGAACTGTAGCGAGCGATATGCCAAGGGACCAAGAGCTTCCTTTGCCGAAAGAATTGCGAGAAGCAAAATGCATTCTTCAGCCGGGCGAAGTGGATCGCTATCGAACGCTTTGTCAGGAAGCGGCTATGGCTATGACAGAGACACTCAAGGATGCCTGTCAGAGCTGGACTGGCTTTGAATTGGCTGCGAGAGGCTCAGCTGCACTTTGGTCACGCGGCATTCATCCTGCGCTGACACTGGTAGGCGATGAGAGACGGCTGCCGCTGTATAGGCACGCGACGGCGAGCGCGGACACGCTTGGAGATCGGGCTATGCTGGTCTTTTGTGCGAGACGGCATGGACTCTTTGCCAACCTCACACGTTTTATTTACTTTCGGGATCCAACAGCTCGCGAGCTCAGAATGAAGCATGACCTCGCCGCGATCGAGGCGGAGATATTCGATGCCTCCCGGCCCGGAGTAAGTCTCGGGCAGATCTATGAAACGATGCGAACGAGCTATGCAAAGTTCGGATATCCCGGGGAGATCGACAAACATCATCAGGGTGGAACCTGCGGCTACCTTTCGCGGGAAGAGGTGGCTCGTCCTGCTAGTGAAAACCGAATTCAGGCCGGCATGGCTCTTGCCTGGAATCCAAGTCTGATCGGTTGCAAAATCGAGGACACGGTTCTTGTCACTGACAAAGGGCTTGAAATTTTGACGATAGATCCAGCCTGGCCTACATTTTATGCGGAAGACCGCATGCGACCCGATTATTTGGTGAGAACATGAAGGAATCTTTTTTTAAAGTTTTTGGCCAGAGAGCGACTGAATCTTCGGACGCTCCCGGTCGCGTGAACCTCATTGGCGAACATACCGACTACAACGGCGGTTTCGTTTTGCCAACCGCGATTCCTCAGATGACTCATATCGAACTCGCTCTTCGCAATGACAACACGGTCCACATCGTGAGCTCCGATATTGGTCCGAAAGGTGAGGATCACAGCTACATTCTTGGTCAGGAACGACCTCTTCATCGCTGGTTTGATTACTTCGAGGGTGTTACCTGGCTGCTTCAAAAAAAGGGCTATACGCTTCGAGGCTTCGACGCGAGGATCAGCTCGCATGTACCGATGGGCGCGGGACTCTCGTCAAGTGCAGCCCTCTTGGTCGCAATGTTCCGAGTCCTACGTACGACCTTTCACCTGCCTCTGACTGACGTTGAAATTGCGTTGATGAGCCAGAGCGTTGAAAACGATTTCGTAGGAGCGCAGGTCGGAATCATGGATCAGATGGCTTCGAGTCTTGCTGATACGGGAACAGCGCTCTTCCTCGATACACGCGACCTCAACTACCAACGAATCGCCTTGCCCGAAGATAAGGTCGAGATGTTTATCATCAATTCTGGTGTGCGGCATAGCCACTCCGATGGCGGTTACAACACGAGACGAAAAGAGTGTGAGGAGGCTTGCCTTAGACTCGGCGTGGCGCAACTGAGAGATGTGGCCGATGTCTCCCTCTTGAGTTCATTGCCTGAGCCCTACCTGAGTCGAGCTCGGCATGTCGTCAGCGAGAATTCCCGAGTATTGAAGGCGGTAGAAGCAATTCATAAGGGCGAGATGGAGACGCTGGGGCAGCTCATGATCGAGTCTCACGCTTCCATGCGTGACGACTTCAAAGTGTCTGTGCCGGAAATCGATTTCCTGGTTGAGGCATCGCTCGCTCATCCTTTGGTCTACGGAGCGCGTCTAACGGGAGGAGGATTTGGAGGATCCATCGTTGGAATCTGTAAGAAAGGGCACGGCCGTGAGTTGGCTGATGCCATCGCTGACCGTTATCAATCCCAGACGAGTTACCACGCAAGTATACTCGTTCCAGAACTGAGGAACTGAAGATGAAATCTCAACTTATTTGCAATTCAGTTTTGTGTCTCACACTCGCCTCGATATCTTTGCCAGTTAGCCTCTCGGCGCAAGTCCAGATGAAAGGACAAGCAGAGGCAGCTACCACGGCCGCACCGCTTAACGATGGTCAAATCCTGTCTATTTTGGAATTAGCGAACCAGGGAGAAATCGATCAAGCCAAACTCGCAGTAAAGAATTCTAGCGACAAAACAGTCAAGAATTATGCGACTATGATGATAGATGATCATGGCAAGGTCTTAAAGGATATGAAGGCCATCGCGAAGAAGATAAAGATTAAAGCGACGGACAGCGAAGCGAAGAGCGGTATGGTCCAGGCTCATGATCAATCTTTGAATCGACTTAAGGCCCTGAAAGCTAGGGAATTTGACAAAGCGTATATGACAGATCAGGTGGCTATGCATCAGGAACTTCTGGAACTGATCGACAGCACCCTCTTGATCGCTGTGGCAAATCCGGATCTTAAGTCCCTGATCCAAAAAATTCGGCCATCGATTGAATCTCATTTTGATAAGGCCCAGGCCATTCAAAATGCGTTAAGCTCTCAGATCTGAATTCACGGCTTGTTAAAAAAAGGGTTTGAGCAGCTTTGACCGCTCAAACCCTGATAAAGGACGGAAAGGACTTCGGCAGCAGCCTTAGCTTTTCTCCTAACGTTTTGAGAACTGCTTAGACTGTTTGGGACTGAAGAGGTGAATGACCTTGCCCATCAGCACTTCAGAATCTTTGTTTTTGTTTAGCCGATTCTGCTTAGCCCGAGCGGCAAATCTATCTCGTGCTAAGATGAGTTCAGGTTCTCCCGTGATCCAGGCAAAAGCTCGGTCTTCGACTTGACTTGAGAGAAGATCAAGTTGTGCCTCGAGGCAATCCGCAACGATTCCAACCGAAATCAAAATCTCTTCCCACTTTTTCCCGAGCACTCGGAGAGACCTCTCCAATATTCTGCAGGAACTCAGCTGACTCTGCTTTAAGAGAAGGTAAGAGGAAAGTTTTTCCTGATGAAGATTGCTCTCCTCGGAGACGATCTCCATCACAGTTTCAGCGAGAAAAACCGTAGAACGTTTTGCATCGCTCTGAATCGGCGAGTCCTGCATCGCAGCGGCAATGCGTTCAAAGATCCAAATATCTTCTTCTGCGAGTTCATAGAAGACATCAGAGACCGCATCCAACTCATCAAAGTGGAGCAGACGATTGCAAAGGATGAGAGTCATCTGTCGCTGATAGAGATCAGCCAGCTCGATGGAAATCGCCTCCTGTCTCTCTCGCTCTGTAATTTGCATCAGACTATCCATCCTTTCTTTGCTCTTCGCTGAGTCCATCTTAATTGAGGTGCATGACGATCTTAGTGCAGTCATGCGATTTTTCTTGGAACATCTTGTAACCCGCAGGGGCTTCGTCAAGAGTGAGACGATGACTGATGACGACGGAAGGGTCGATCTCACCGTTTTGAATGCGTTCGAGTAAGGGCTTAAGATAGTTATGTGTATGGGTCTGGCCCATCGCAAAGTTCACACCTTTATTAAAAGCCATTCCGAAGTTGAACTTGTCGATCATTCCGATATAAACACCCGGAACAGATACAGTCCCCGCTTTGCGTACACAGCGAATTGCCTGGCGAAGTGCATGGGCACGGTCTGGCTGTACCCTGAGCATGGCCTTAGCGTCATCCATCAGAGCATCGATACCGTGGCCATGAGCTTCCATGCCGACAGCATCAATGCAGGAATCCGGGCCTTGTCCGCCTGTTTCGTATTGTAGACGTTCGTAGACATCCTCATCTTCATAATTAATTGTCTCCGCCCCAGCTTCTTCGGCGAGCGCAAGACGTTCCGGAAAGCGATCGATGGCAAAGACGCGACCTGCTCCGAGCATAAACGCGCTGCGGATCGCAAATTGTCCGACAGGACCTGCGCCCCAGACCGCAACCGAATCGCCAGGCTGAATATTACAGTTTTCGGCAGCCATAAAGCCTGTAGGGAAAATATCAGAGAGAAAGAGAACTTTTTCGTCGTCGATATCGTTTGGAACTATAAGGGGGCCGACATCAGCGTAAGGAACGCGAACATATTCAGCCTGTCCACCGGCGTAGCCGCCGCACATATGGGTATAGCCAAACAGTGCCGATGTTGCCTGTCCTGTGCCAAGCATAGGAATAGCCGGATTCGGGTTGGAGTTGTCACAGGCGGAGAACATCTTCTTCTCGCAGAAATAACATTTTCCGCAAGCGATGTTAAAGGGCACCACAACCTTGTCACCAAGTTTGAGATTCTTCACGTCGCGACCGACTTCCATCACTTCACCCATGAACTCATGGCCAAGGATATCGCCCTTCAAAAGGCTAGGAACTCTTCCTCCGTAAAGGTGGAGATCGGATCCGCAAATTGCGGTGGACGTCACTTTGATAATCGCATCACTTCGATTAATAATCTTAGGATCGGGCACGTTTTCGATACCGACCTTGTCACGTCCTTGCCAGGTTAAAGCCTTCATGCGTGTGCCCTTCTTTTGTGAGTCGTTTCATTGTTATCTGGGACATTCTGTTCTTGCTTCTCATCCGTTGGCAAAGGCGTTTTGCTTTGTACCTTTTGCAAGATCCGGTCGCCGAAGTTTTCAATAAATGTTCCGAAGCGGCTTCGCTCGCCGTGGGCTTGACCCTCAATCGATGCAATTTCACCGGTCTCAATCAAAGATTTTAGCTTTCTCAGTTCGAGCATTCGCTCAGGTACCGAGGTCTCAATATTGATCTTGGCGAGAAGGCCGTGTTTTACAGCCGAAGGCTCGGCAGAAGAGGCTCCGTGACCCAGGTCCTTCCAACTGACTTTGATGAGGGTGCGTTTGCCGTCAGCGTGCGGGCTGAGTTTGAGGGTCCACAGGCGCTGATCGAGGGTGAGGAGGAATTCGTCATCGACGGTACCTGTCTCGAAGCGACCGAAAGGACTGTCGTTGACCTCGAGGAAACGGCGAACTTCATCAGGGGTTTTGTTGATGAGTGCGCTACGATCCAGCATCACAGGTAGAATGGTCTGGTCGTTATCGGCATTGTGAGTAGAAAAATCCAGGCCGGAATATAGAGGGCAATTACCGCTGGCTCCGCGCCATAGAAGGGCAAGGCCTGCCGCGCCTGCTACGGCTTTGAGGGGCACAGATCGCTCGGCCTTCAAGGTTTGGCTAAGACTTAGCCCTCCGAGGAGCAGGGAAGCGATTCTCTCCATGCCGGCTACGTTGCGTTTCATATAGTCTCCAAGCTAATAGTCATTTTTATTGGGAATGAAATCTCGAGGGTGACATTGCACAAATCTTGCCAAAGCCTGAATATTCAAACCGAATGAATAATTCATAATTGCCTCTAAATCCGCTGATATTCGGCAAACTTCCGTGGCAAGAATGTTTCGAAAATTGACTAATGAAAAGATTTGGGCCTAACTTAAGCTGTTGCATTTAAGAGTCATGCTCTGATTTGAACACTTTCTTGTCCCGGATGCGGATCATGTTGTAGTGAATTCGCGACCCGGACCAAATATCATGCAGCATGAATCCGACAGTCTATTTTGGAAATCTCGTAACGGCATCGGATCGCATATGACTAAAGATCGAAGCAATCGAACTGCAGAGCGTAGCCATCTCAAACGGTCCTTGCAGGCTCGTGTTCTTGATCGACAGCAGCAGCGTTTGGTCCGTCAGACGGGGCGGCAGGCGGTGAGGGCTGGAAAGCTTACCCTGTCCGTGACAGGGGAGATTCTTGAGCTGAACGATGAGCTGGCTAGGCTTCTTGGCTTAGACAAATCGTCTCTAATAGGCCGATTCTTTCAAGAGTTCGTAGCGCCCTCTTCCAAAAGGACTCTTCTGCGCCATATCGCCGAATGTCAAAAATCTGGCAATATTATCAACGATGAATTGGATGTCGCTAATAATAGAGGAGGATTTTCGACCATAGACCTCGAGAGCGTGAGTTGGTCCAGCGATCAAGATGATTTATGTTATATTCTGTCTGTTGTGGGTTCGGAGCGTGAGCGGGAGGGTTTTGAGCAAAACCTGCAATCCCTCAAGGTGAAAGAGAAGACGGCAGAACGAAGTAAGCGACGCGATTTAGCCAGTCTCAGTCATGAACTTCGAACACCCTTGGGAGCCATGATCGGATTCGCGGATCTTCTTCTGTCGCAGAGTAGCCGTACAGCTGATGAAGTCGATACTGGGCTCAAAGTTATTCATAGAAATGGTTGTAAGCTCTTAAGCCTGATTGAAGATCTCATTGATCTGGCGCAGATTGAAACGGGGAGCGTGAAAATGGAACATTCCGATATAATTGTTGTCGACGAAATTCGAACGGTTTTAGCCGCCTTTGAAGAGCGAGCCAAGGAAAAAAATCTGGCTCTGCATTATGAATCGTTGACTCCGCTCCCACCAAAGATCGTGACCGACGTGGACCGATTTCGTCAGATCCTCACGAACATTGTCGATAATGCTGTGAAGTTTACTGATCATGGAACAGTTCGCATTCAGCTCTCGCTCGTGCCGAAGACTCTCGAAGAAAATCCGGGAAGTTTTCTTCACATAGACGTTACCGACAGCGGACGCGGAATATCGTCGGATCAGTTTCAGGCTCTTTTCAAGCCCTTTTCAAAGGGTGACGAAGTTGATGGCTATCTTGGTGGTTCTGGTTTGGGGCTGACCTTGGCCAGACGTTTGGGAGAAGGCCTTGGTGGAGGAGTACAACTCCTTCGCAGCGAAATAGGAGTGGGTTCCACTTTCCGCATCACGATCGATCCTAATGTTGAAATCAATGCTATCTCGGCCAGCCCTGGCCTAAGTGTCGATGGGGATCTCCTGGATATTCTCGATTCGCGGGCTGTAGTTGACGCTGATGCTCTCAAAGGAATGAAGGTCCTCGTGGTTGAGGATGGCGAAGACAACCGCATGATTATCTCCCGTTTACTGAAGAAGGCCGGAGCCCTTATAGAATGTGTGGAAGACGGCGAAGAGGCGATAGAAAAGCTGATCGGTCAATCCTACGACGTGATTCTTATGGATATTCAGCTGCCCCAGATGGATGGCTATATGGTCACGAGCAAGTTGAGGCAGAAGGGGCTCGTAACACCCATTATCGCTCTTACTGCTCATACCCTTATCGAGGATAGAGTCAAAGCTCAGCGAGCCGGTTTTGATGGCTTCTTAACGAAGCCTATTGAGTGGGCGAAACTTGTAAATGCGCTGGCCCAGTATCAGCATCCGACCCCGCAAAGCCCTCTTCATTAATCCATGCTTCCGAGTGAAAATCCATCTGTCCGCACCGAGAGCCCATGTTATATGTGGCTCTTTTTTGCGTCGTTGGCAAAATTTAAAATCGTCTAACTATCTTAATGCATTGGGAAAAAGAACGATACTTCCTGTCTGGAGAAAAAATTCTTCAAGCTTTGCAAAGGCATACCGAAAGCGATTAAAGACGCTTGGAGTGTAAACTATGCAGGACATCAAAAAGCCCTCATCGCAGAGTGGAGCATCGATGGTGGTAATCATCGTCGGGCTGGCCTTGTCGACGATATCCATCGGAGCGGCTTCGACATTCTTCGTACAGAAGAAGAGGCAGGCAGTCTCACTTCAGGGTGATTCAGAGGCTCTAAATCATTGGTCTCTTATGCTTCGCCATGCATTCAGCGACAAAAGCGAAAAAAATTGTCTGCAACTGGACGATCTGAAAGTTGCTTTCGATAAAAGTCTGGGTGGCAAAGAATATAAGATATGGCCAGGTAAACTTGAAAAGACAGCAGCCCAGCGGCAGGCCGATGGCCCGAACCCTGATGATAAACTTTCCTACATTCGTAACTCCATGATGAAGAGTTACGAGATTTTCGATTTAGCCATGATTCAACGGTCGGGAATTATCGGCGAGGACCCAGGCCGGGTACTCGTGGATCTCCGCCTGCGAATTATCGATCGCGCAACGAAGAAGAGGACCGAATTCAAAGTCCCCATGTTGCTCGATGTCGGCAAGGATCGAAAATCCATCGGATGTATGCAGAAGCCAAAAGCAGACGAGATTTGTGCGAAGAACAAGGGAACGTTCAATGAGAAAAACACGGATGCGATTTGCAAAATGGGCTTCTGATAAACAAGGGCAGGCTGGCTTCGGGATCATCGAGAGCTTGATAGTTCTCCTTATCATTTCCGCCGTTGCAGCCGGGCTGAGTCAGTACTTTTTGAGCAGTAAGGATCAGGTCATCTATCGCAAAGCGCGACTTGGCTTCGAAGAAGACATGCTGCGGCTCATGATGATCACAGAAGAAAACTCTGTATGTGAGCATCTGAGTTTTGTGAATTCGGCGAATTTGCAACTGACAGGCGGCGCAGGTGGTGTTCGACTTGCCAATCTAAAAATTTTGAATTTCGATGGCGCTCCAGTTCTCAAAGTTGAGAAGAAGAAGCGTTACGAAGTGAAATCGATTGAACTTATGCAAGAGTCGATCGTCTATGCGAGCTATCCATCCCGAGCACGCGCATCACTTGTTGTCAAAGTGGAGTTCCTCGACAAAAATGGGGATCCCATTCCGCTCAAGGATGAACAAAAGCTCGGTAGAGTAGACATTATCCTGGCGTCTGATCAGAGCGCAGGAGGGCAGATAACCAGTTGCTACGGAACCTTCTCCCGCAAGATTAGCTGTCATGATGGAAACGGTAAGTATAACCCGGAGGCTACCCCAAATTGTCAATTTTAAAGCCAAAATTCTCTGCGCAAAACTCAGAGTCCGGCATTAGTTTGCTGGTAGTCCTCGTGGCCATCTCGGTTTTTCTCGTCGGCCTTCAGGCTGTGTTTAAGAACGTGGCGATGTCCAGTAAGAGTCAACAAAAGCTTTCCCAAGCAATCGATCAGGTCAACTCCGATCGATTCGTAAATCAGATGATCTCAGATGATCAGCTCTGCGCGATGAGCGACTTCATGGAAGGAATCAAAGGTTGGGAGGTATCAAAGGTCGCCTCTGATATCACTCTCAAAGACAACGGAAAATTCGTCGACTACGGTAAAATCACCAACAGTGACCTTCGGACCTGGCCGCGTTCGGCGGGTAAAGAGTGGAGAAGTCATACCTTCCCTGATGGCCGTACGATCAGTGGTGAAGCTACGATCAACAGTGTCGTGTTCATTCAATCCAGAAAACGTGAAGTTTTGAAGACTAAGGCTTTCGGCCAGGAATTCATCCGAGTCCCAGTCGATGTTCGGGAAAAAGGCGTTTTAGCTGGCGAATCGGTTGTCTTCGAAGGCGGAGTTCCCGCCTTTATCGAGCTCGAGCCTGGTAATCCTGGAAAGGCGGTCGCGTGTTACCGCGATGTCTCCTCCCGCAGTCTCTGCCTTGATGCAGGCGGGAAGTTTGATCCACTGGCCCCAAGCGATAAACAAAAGTGCAAAATGCCTTGATCTGACGACAATGGAAAAACCTCCTCCGCCATCAGGCTGAGGAGGTTTTTCATTTGGCTTATGGCTTGATATCGAGCTTCATGAGTGCGCGGAGCTCGCCGTCGGGAATTTTGAGACCGGAGCGATAATCCATCGCTTTACGCCTCAGTGGGTTCGTGTAGTAATGAAGGTTCACCACCACTCCAAACATGTCCGAGAGCTCGAGTTTGGCGATGACAAAGCCCGCCTTAAGCTTAGGGATGATCACTGCATTGTTGGTCGCACAGTGGGTGCTATAAATGACTTGAAAGCCCACATCCTCCACGCGATCAATAACGAAGTCGAGAAGGCCCGAATAGAGGCCTTTGCGGCGATGGTCTTCGATGACTGCCGAACATACCATATAAAAGGTCTCAGCGGTTTCCTGATAACCAAAAGAAAAGCCGACGAACTCATGTTCAGGGGAGAAGACCCCGACATGCAGCCGATAAAGATTGCCCATGCGCTGGCCCAAAGCCTTGACCTTGGCCTTTTCCTCGGGACTGTAATGATCGCTCGCGAAGAAGGTGTGATCCTCACCGAAGATGCGGTCGTAGTGCTGACCAAAGAGTGGAAAAAACTCCTTCTCCGTCATCTCCTTCAAGTAGTAGCCCGAGTTCAGCGGAGTTATGGATTCATTCATGAAACTCTTTCCATGGGGTGTTGTTTTGCTAGAAGACTAGAATAGTCCGAGCGGCGAGTAAAGTTAAAGGCTCTTTTCTGGAATTGGGATAGGACCGGGCTTTGCGAATAGAGGAACAATGAGAGAGGATTAAGAAAGCGGGAAGGGAAGGGCTGCGGAATGTGAACTGGCCGCAGCCCAAGGGTATGTCTGTCATCTACATGGCTCTTCGTCTTCGTGCCCTGTATTCGTCGAGCGAATAAAGATTCGAAGTTTTGAGGAACTCTCGCTCCTGCCTGACTCCAAGCACAGAGTGGACTTCATTGATCAAACGCGGGATGCCGTATTTTTTGTGAACGAAAGTTCGAATATTATCACTCCAATGCCCGTCATCACTTTCCTTTCGTGTCTTGCGACTGATCAGGATAACCGGCGTGTCCCCGAGAAGTCTTGCGATCTGAGGGCCAAGCAAATCAAACTCCAGATCATAGTCAAGAATAACGAGGTCTGGCGTGCTATGGCTCCACTGCCGTTTAAACTCTTCAAAGGTCTCAACTGATGTAAGCGGTAAATGCTTTTTGTCAGCAAAACGTTTGGCGATCTTTGAGAAGATCGGGTCGTCGTCAAACATCAAAATGTTATGGATCTGACGAATGTTTCGGTAAGTGGCTCTCTTCAGGGGCGAGACACTTTCACGAGGGACAAACACCCTTTTTTTTCGAGTGACGTAGCTATCGATTTCCAGCTCTTCCATAATCGATTCAAGATTTGATTCCATAGATACATTCATAATATTTTCCTCAAATTCTTCTGAGCGATTAAGAGGCTCGTTTCATTTTGGGAGCCCAGCGTTCCGCCTGTTCCAGGATATACGCGTAACCCATCGATTTCGGGATAAACTGTTTGATCGATTTAGGCCATTTTCGGGCGTTGGCCCGACGGTCTTTGGCACTAACAAGTATCATCGGCGTGTTGCTGCAGAGAATCTCTAAGTACTCTGCGATTTCGATTCCGTTCAAAGCGCCGAGATCGTAGTCGATGATGGCGACATCGTAACGGCTCAAAAGTCCTACCGCTCCGAGATCTTCAAGAGATTCGTAAACATCGACTTCCACACCGTGTATGCTTGCGGCCCTGAGTAAGATAGCGCGAAAGGTGGGATCATCATCTATCAGAACAAATCTTTGAGGCCTTTGTTCTGTATCCATAAGCGTTTCAGTATCCAAACGATTTTTCTTTTTGATATTCATGGCAAATACCTCGCTCATTTTGCGTTTTGATTCATCTGTGATCATATGCATTCTCCTGTTTGTTATCGAGTAGCACCTTGGCCCTAAATAATTGTCGGTTTCAGAGCTCCAGGCCTGAAGAACTTTAGGCCTTGTAAAAGGACTCAAAAATTGAGGGCCTGAGGCTTATGGACCTTCGAAAGGCTGTAAAAATAGGTGAAATACGCAGCCTCTTAAGGAGCACTCATGGCAATCGTGACCGAATTGTCAGCGGGAAATTGCCAAAGTTAGGGAGGTTTGGGAGAAGATGAAGAGATTTAGGGCAAAAATAGGTCTTCCGATCAGGGGGATTCGGTCAGGATAGCAGGAGCAGGGTTTTGTAAGTATCGAGGTTTATGGGAAAGAATGCTTATATGTCGGTATTGACCTTAAACTTTTCGGTCATGATTTCTGCCCCGTGGCCGATCTTGGCTTTGTGGGTGAGAGTTGGTCATAGAGAAAATTAGCCGATTCCACCGAGAGATTATCCCTATAAAAATCGTTGGAGGATTAGAAGATGAACAAGGACATGACAAACAAATTGAAAAGCGGCATGAGTGAGATTAGCGGAAGAGTTCTACTTATAGATGATGATCGTATCTTCGGTAAGATCATTCAGGCAGCTGCTAACGAAATGGGCATGAAACTTGATACTCTGGTCGATGCCCCATCGAAAAGAAAAATACCAGCCATGAAAGAGTATGATCTTGTTCTACTCGATTACGATTTAGAGGGGACGACCGGATTTGCACTTGCTGAACAAATGAACAAGTTACTGCCTAACGTTCCAGTGATTCTTATCTCATCGAGCAACAGGCCTTATCAGGACAAGCTCGGCCGACTCCCTAATATTATCGGCTTCGTTAGCAAATGGTCCAAACCAGAAGAGTTCTTCACCCGCTCCGTAGAGCTCTATAAGGTTCGTCCACTCGCGGCGGCCTGAGAAAGCCCGGCAATATTTGCTGAGCTGAAGATCGAACTCATGCTCAATTTGGTCTGGAATTAGCCGATAAAGATAATGCACCAGATAGAGAGAAACAAGCTATGGAACGCGCGAAAAGATATACAGTGACGCTTGACGATGACCCCATGATGGCACCGATTATTGCGCGTACTACGGGCATCCCTTCGCTCGCTTACACCTCGGGGGATGTGCTGCTCCGTAAAGCGAGTTCCTTCGATCCGGTTGCTGCCTTCATCGACGTTCATCTCGGTGTGAATATTTCCGGCCTCGACGTGATCCCTCATTTGAGGGCCATCTGGAAGTATACGCCGATCATCATCATCACCTCTGATGATAATGCCGAAATCGTAGGCGATGCGCTTGCTGCAGGTGCCAATGACTTTATTCGGAAGCCGATCCAAGGAGCGGAACTTGTCGGTCGATTGCAGGCTCGCCTGGCAGAGATGAATCAACTCCGCTACCGCGATGAGATTGTGATCGGTGAACTGCTCTTCTCGAAAGCTGACGGCATCGTGACTGTTCTCGACAAAAAGGTTTATCTCCCGAAACTCGAAGCCAAGCTCTTTACCATTCTGCTTGAGAATCGGGAAATGATCGTGACCAAGGATAATCTTAAACGCAAACTCTGGGGTGAACTCAGCGTTGCCAGCAACACACTCGACAAACGTATTTCAAAGCTGCGTTCGTTCCTGGTCGAAGTCGATGCTCCTCTGCGTATCGAAGTCGACTACGGAAAAGGCGTATGTCTCAAGCTTGAGAAAGCCCAGGGCGCTTCGAAGAGTGTCGGATAAGGTGGAAGTCATGAATGAGATAATGGATTACAAACAATTTCCAAGTATCGATGCCGTGATCATGAACGATCTCTTGGCTCTCTCGGATCCGGATGATGCCGAACCCTTTGTGGATGGACTTATCGAGCTCTACAGAACCGAAGCTCCTATTGTTTCAAAAAAGTTGCGTGAAGCCTGCGGCGAACGAGACGAAAAAGCGATCATACACTTCAGCCACAAGTTGAAGGGGCTTTCCCGAAACCTTGGACTCCGCCGACTGGCTGAAATTTGCGCGACTATCGAGCACACGGGAGGAGTGATGGAAAAGAAGAAATCTGACCAACTTTTGCTCCTCGAAGAAGCCGAACTTGACCATGTAATGCTGGCTCTTAGCACCTATATGAGTCAGAAGGCCGCGTAACTATTGCCTTTCCAAGGGGCGTGCCGCCCCAACTTTTCTTCCATTTTAGCTTCCCCGAAAATTCTCATATCCTCTTCGGCCTGAAGAGGCATAATGGGGTTCGTGCGATTCTTTCCCCGGGCAAAAGGGCTATGGACACCTATGGAAGTGAAGAGAGTAGGGGCTTCAAAGGCCTCGCACCGCGTGGCAAAACGAATGATCGAAAGGCTCGAGAAGAAAGAGCTGATTCAAGTCGATCATACAAAATTCGCTCGGCTGACAATGGATCGGTCGCTCTCGAAGCGTGTGCCCTGGACTCTTCCTGGCGGAACCAAACTCGAGCTGGAAGAAAAGTATTCGATGAATTTCTGGCGAGCGATGAACACGCCGGGTGATCGGATCGATGTATCCATGTCAGTGAACAGCTTCGATGATGACGTCATTACCGATTCCAAAGCTTTTGCCAAAGCCGGCCGGGATATTGCCCGGCGTATGTTAAAGGATGGACTGAGAGTTCGTCACAAGGTCCTCATGGACACCATTCCCCGTTTTACCGTCAACACCTTTCAGTTTGAAATCACGGCTCACTTCGCCACGTACAGGGCTGTTCTCCAGCCTATTCTAAGAGCACTGCTCAAACCCTTCCCAGACGCTGAGGTGCATCTCTCGGTGACCCATTATCAATTGGAATCTTATGCAAAAGATCTTTTGCAGCGTGAAGCGCGATTAGAGAGCCAGGGAGATTTTTAAAGGAAGCAGACCGTAAGGCTGCCCTTATTGTCTTCGAAGTTGCCGCTATCGTGAATCTGCATCGTCGTGCCGAAGGCGTGCGTCTTGAGAAAGATTGGGTTGCCTGTCCAGGGACCGGCCTTTTCGAGGAGATGATCGTTTGGGTTGCTCGTCATTTTCGTGCCGACGATGAGAGCTCCGCCGGCGATGTTTGAATACTTCGGACGAAGTTCAGAATAAGCGCCGCTGAGATAGCCCTTGCCATCGGTGAGAGCGCAGTCGGGACAGGTGCAGGTGCTCCACGCTCCCGTTACAGATGAGACGGAACGGTGCGGGACCTCAAACTCAAATCGATTGGCCTCTTTGTTCGCCTCAACCTGAAAGCATTCTTCGTAGGTTTGCGTCGGCTTTTCATCGAGCCGAATGTCTACCCCGGCTTTGATTTGCGCAAGGAGGAAGGCTTTGATTTCGGGATTCATGAGGTTCACGTGAATGGATTTGATTCGGTTATTGCCCTGGTCGGAGATCGCCGAGGCGATTCCAACGAGCAAACCATCGCGAAGCATCGGTCCACCAGAATCGCCCGGGGCGAGTGCGGAATCGAGTGAATCGCTGATAGCGGTCTTGTCGAGACCGTTGCCGTAGGTGATAGCAATATGATTTTCTAATTCGAAGTCATCGATTTCGGCAATGCCGTACCGAAATTGGCCATCGGCCTTGTTGTTTTTGTAATCGTAGACTCCGTACCCGGCAAGGACCACGAGATCGCCCTTGGCGAGAGGCGTGGTGCTGATCGGCATCCAATCGCTTGAAACGGCCTTAGGGAAGACGACGATACGGATATCGTTCGAGTAATACCACTTCTGGCCAAGAACCTCGCCCATTGACGCTGCGCTGGTAGGCTTGACGTCTCCCACTCCAAAAATTTCAGGATGACAGTGGGCCGCACTGATAAGGACAGAGGGTGAGACAAAGACAGCTGAGCAGTTGCCCTGGTTGACGACTGCTTTGAATTGTTTGGGCTGTTTTTTGAAGCCGTTGGTGATTTTGGTGCTGGACGTTTCGCCCGCGGGATCGGCACAATTCGCTAGCAGCAGCAAGGCAAATGCTGAGAGAGCTCTGATTAATGTTTGTGCTAGCTTGCCCGTTGCCATCCGATTGTCGATCCTTGATTAATAGACCAGAGTCCCTTCAGACTTTGTAAACACGCAGGGAGCGCTGACGCTCGATGCCGGAGATTCTACGATCGGGCCAGCCGATTCCGAAGCGCCTTCTGTAGGGGAATTGTCGTTTGATACAGTGGAATCTGCATTCTCTGCAGTTGCCGCAGCCTTAACGCTGGGGCGGGCGAGCTCGTACTTCTGACAAGATGCCAGCGAGAGGGAAAGGAAGAGGAAAAGGAAAAGGGGGAGAGTTGGCAGAATCGATTTGATTAAAAATTTCACTTATCCCTCCCTATCCAATTCTAGGCTCGCTTCCGTTATCGGCGGGAACGGGACAGAACTTAACGGATTTGTAAAAAGCTTATTTAAGTTTATATTAACAGGGTATTGCTTTGAGTCGAAGGGAGACTTCCGGATCGTGGGATTAGGCGGTTGGAGGAGAGTAGGCGCAAAAAAAGGGCCCAGACGGGCCCTTCGGAAAAAGGTGTTACATGGTCAATGGATTGAACTCGGATACGCGGGTGTAAACTCCTGGGTATCCAGCACGAGCACATCCGTAACCCCAGCTGACAACACCGACGACAGTCACTGAAGTACCGCTGATCGAGTAGAGCGGTCCACCCGAATCACCCTGGCAAGAGTCAGTGCTTTTGGTGTAGGCGCAGAGGCTGCCATCATAGATGTCTGAGCCGTAAGCATCTTCGCAATCCGCATTGGACACAGCTGCTACCGAAGTGTATTTCAGAACGCTTGAGACGTTACCACCTTCGCGAGTGGATCCCCAGCCTGCTACGTAAGTCTTGGCGCCTACTGCGGGTAGAGCCGCGTTGGTGTTGACGATAGCAGGAGTGATACTGCTCGTTCCGTTGATTGTGATCACTGCAATATCGTACTGACTGGTGCTGGCATCATAACGAGAATCGATTTTGAAACTCGATACTTTGTAAGTGGTCGCTCCAGTCGAACTCGAGAGACTGGTGCTCCCAAGAGTGACCGTTACATTATTTTTGATTGTCGAACTCGAGAAATCCGCGAGACAGTGAGCTGCTGTAAGGATTTTGTTCGGAGCGATCAATGTTCCACCGCAAAAGTGGGAACCGTAGTAACGGAGCGAGGCGATAGACTGATAAGTGGACTTGTAGAGAGCTGCAGATACTGTACTGCCTCCCACGATATCCAGATTACTCCCAGCAGCTTCTGTTCCGCCATTTTGAGCGCCACAGCCGAACATGATCGGCCAGCCAGTCAACAATAAGCCCGCGAAAAACTTAGATCTTTTTGACATCTTCTCTCTCCCCATGCACATATTAAATCTAGCTCTTGAAACAGTTATCGCATTAAACCGCTTTGGTAATCATTTACAAAAATTAAGGTTAGCTGAACTTTTGCGCAGATTTAGGCAGATATAATCAGTTTGTAACAGAGATATCCATCGGGTCGCACCTTATATCTCACTGGAATCAAAGACATTAATTTTCAATGAGAAACAGTTTTTCTTGAATTTGTAATAGGGAGACGTTTAGTTTTCCGAAATGCTTTTGGATCCCCGAAAACATTCTCCGCTCATCTTTTCTCTCATAAAAATAATTTCGATTGGTCGGAAAAGCCTTTGATTAAAGGCTAAAAACGTCTTCTTAATTGAGTGATAGCAGGAGTTTAAATCTTCATCTTTCGTATTTTGTATCTGTTGGAGACAAATATTCGCTCGACTCCAGGCACTCGGGGTTCATAGGAAATGAAAGAGCAGAGGATAACTTGGTCCGGGGCTCGACGATGAATCGGAGGTGAGTTTCACCCAACTTTGGGAGCCATTTCAACGGTTTAACGAGTTGTTTTCTGAAAGGAATCATGCGAAGCTGCGATTAACAGAACCATTAGTCCTATTCCATGGAGAGTCTATGAAAAGCTTTCGCTCACTCTACTTAGCGCTTCCTCTTCTATCGACGCTCGCCTGTTCGAGCGAGCCCAAAGCACCAGCAGAGGCGGTGGAAACGACTGCAGCTGCGCCGGCCGTTCGCGAACTGCCTTCCACCATTCCTGAGGCTATTGATTCCTCGTTCCGTAATCCCGAGAACAAACAACGCGATGCGTTTCGTCATCCAGCCGAGACTTTGCAGTTCTTCGGCCTTCAGCCGAATATGAAAGTCATCGAGATTCTTCCGGGCCAGGGATGGTACACGGAGATCCTTTCTCCGCTTCTTAGCAAAAACGGTGAATACATCGCAGCAGTCACAGATCCAGGTTCAAGCGAATACATGCAGAAAGCTGTCGCCACCTATAAAGACTGGTTTGTAAAAAATCCTGAAGTCAAAGGCACGATTATTCCCTTCGTCTGGGGCGCGCCTTTGCCAGTCGCTGAGCCAGTGGATATGATCGTCACCTTCCGTAACGTCCACAACTGGATGGGCCAGAACAAGACTCAGGAAATCTTCAATTCCTTTTTCAAAGCGCTTAAGCCGGGTGGAGTCCTCG
Organism: Pseudomonadota bacterium; assembly: GCA_004193325.1. GTDB lineage: Bacteria > Bdellovibrionota_B > Oligoflexia > Oligoflexales > Oligoflexaceae > Oligoflexus. Next base: position 23,529 of record SEDW01000002.1, read on the forward strand.
GTGTGGTTGAGCACCGCGGCAACCCGAAGGTAAAACAAGATCCTAAAGGCAAATCCGGTTATGTTAACGAGAGCGAAGTCATTAAATGGGCAACGAAGGCTGGTTTCAAGCTTGCCGAGAAGTCTGAGATCAACGCCAATCCTAAAGACACGAAAGACTACAAGGACGGCGTCTGGACTCTACCGCCAAGCCTCAAAAAAGGCGATGTGGATCGTGATAAGTACGTGGCTATCGGCGAGAGCGATCGCATGACGCTTCGTTTCGTCAAGCCTGAGCCAGCAGCTAAGAAAGCGCCAAAGGCGAAGAAGTAAATCTATGAAAAATCACAGGCTCACAAGGCCTGTGATTTTTTATGTTCGTCCTTCAAAGGCTTGGAAGTCCAGAACAAGGCAATAACAATTGCAACCGCTCCGATGCCTTGCAAAAGACTCAGCTTTTCCGAAAGGACCAGCATAGCCACGAGAACCCCAGTCAGGGGTTCGGTCGTGCTTAGAATTGAGACCTCCCAACTCTTCAGCTTTTGTAGTCCTGCCAAAAAAAGTCCCATAGCTGCAATCGAGCAGATAACTGCGACGAGCATGAGAACGAGCCAGTTCTCCTCAATGATTTTTTGCGTGTGCGAAAGATCCGTGAGGTAAATACTTCCGAGAGTGATACCGGCGAAGAGTTGAATCGTTGGTGTCGACAGGGAGGGATCAGTGGATTTGAGCCAGCGACTCGAGACGAGAATATAAATCGCATAGAAAAGCGCAGCCGAAATTCCAAAGATGAGATACTCCGCCCGGTCTACCGAAATATCTTTCCAGACGAGACAGATGAGGCCGACCGCTGCGATCGGTATCGCGGGCAGATGATCGCCAGGGATTTTTTCTCCAAAAAAGATCCAGCCACCGATCGCCACGAGAACGGGAAAGGTGTAGAGGAGCAGTACAGTCAGAGAAGCGGAAAGGCCTTTGAGAGCGGAGAAAAAGCAGAAGGAAAAGAGTGCATAACCGAAGACACCGAGGAGCGCGCAGCGTATCCATTCTTTGCCCGAGAGCCGAATACGCCCACGAAATCGCAGAAAGAGTAGGGCAAAGCTTAAGGCGGCAGCTATGAGGAAACGAAGGGCCAGGAGTTCCCCTGGCCTAACGTTGTTTTCATAGAGCCATTTGCCGAAGAGTCCGAGAAATCCAAAACACACACCCGAAGCAATCGTCTGAAAAATGCCTAGCTGCCTCTTGCTCATTTCGGATTGTCTCAATTCTGAATGTTAAGCGTTGGGCAGTACCTACGATTTGAACGCGATCACATCAACTTTTTCAATCACAGGAGCTTTTTGGAAAAGCTCCGAGGTTTTGTTTTTCAAAGCTTCGGCAACCTTGCCTTTCAAATGAGTTTCGCGCCCTGTGTCGTCAGCAAAGGTATCAACGATCGCATAGGTGTTTGCTGAGAGTTTGATCGCGTACCAGTAAAGAGTTTTTGGCTCTTTGTTGACGAGCGGCAAGGCTGATTTCAGAAAGTTCTCCACCTCAGCCTCCTTACCGCTATTTGCCTCAAGGACCACAATCAAAGCCTTTTTGATGGTCGTTTTAGTCCCGACTTTCGAAGTTTTTGCAGCAAGAATCTCGGCCTCTTCCATGGTCGGAGCCTTTGCAAAAGCGTCCTTGGCTTTGAGCAATTTCATAGCTTCAGAACGATCAAGATGCGCCTTGCGATCCGCATCGGTCGCAAAGCTGTGAAAGACTCCAAAATGATTGCCATCCATCTTGAAAGCAAACCATTGCTTGGTTTCTTGTTCTTTGAAAATTTCCGCTTCAGAGTTTTTGAGTAAATCCTCAAGCGTTTTTTCTGCTCCCACTTTGCTTTCAAAGCGTACGAGAAGCGATTGGGTCAAGGCCGGGACAGCGGCTTTTGTCTTGCTCACATCTTTGGCGATAGAGAGATTGGTCGCGAAAAGAGACAGGAGAATACTCGAGAGGAAAATAGGCAAAGACTTGGACCGGCGGCTGTTTCGCAGCGAGATTGTCATACAGTTCTCTCTCCTGTGCAAATGATAAGAATAAATGAGACAAATTGTCCAAAAATAAATGCTATATAAATTAGTATGTTATGTCCAGCGCTTTGAAGCCGTTTAAATTAATCGCATTCAACTAAGTTCGGCGAAAAAACTAAGTTCCATGCGGGTTTCAGAGGGTAAAAAATGTCTAAACGGAGGTCGGTGAAAGGAAATCCAGTTCCCATTTGTAACGAGCAATCGTATAAGTATGTATACCTCGCTGCGACCTCTCCTGTCCCAGCTCATAATGTCGTAATGATGACTTGGGCTGACGAAATCATGTCAGATAAAGGACTCGGATTTGACGAACGGTATACTATTCGAGGAAGACGAGCAGACCGACGAGCAAAAGTCGGCACATAGAGCTGCGTCTGAAGCGGACATACCGACCAAAACCGGAAGCATTCGGGTCATCGCTGTCACCGAAGATGCGGCGAGTAAAGATGCGCTCCGTATTCTTTTCCAAAAATTGCCTGAATTTGCTCAAAGAGAGTCCTGTCTTGAATGTGTGAGTCTCCTCTCGGCGGCAGTCGATTGGATTGAGTGGCGCTACTTCGATCTGCTTATGGTGGATTTGAGTTATCTTCAAAAAAACGATGCTCTCACACTTAAAAACCTTCGGGCCTCCTTGCCAACTATCCCGATGTTGGCTTTTGTAGCGAGTCAGGAAAAGATTACGGAGCTTCCTGCTGATTTTCTCATGGGTGCTCAGGACTACCTGATTCTTGATAAAGTCACGCCGCAGGTTCTTACCGTTACCCTGACCTCCGCCATCGTTCAAAACAATATGGCAGCAGAGATCGATAAGCAGTTGAAACGTCTTTCGTTCAACGAATCGGCTCTCCATGAAATCATTTCCAAAAACGCCGACGGCATCCTGATTTTAAGTGAAGATGGAATTATTCGTTTCAGTAACCCAGCCGCTCGGGCGCTTTTTGGCTTTTCCGATGAGGAAGTCGTCGATTCGCCCTTCGGTGTTCCTGGCTCTGCCGATGAGTTGATGGAGCTTGAGCTCCTGACCCGCAGCGGTGATCTTAAGATCGTCGAACTGCGATTCGTCAGTATCGTCTGGGATGAAGAATTTTGTCTCCTCGCCTCGCTACGGGATATCACTCGGCACAAGCTGCTTCAGGAAGAGCTGGAAGAGGCACGAAAGACTGCGGAGTTGGCTCGCCGTGCCGCTGAAGAAGCGGCAATCAAGGCAGCTGAAGCCCAGGCAGCAGCAGAAGAGGCTTCGATGCATAAGTCGGAGTTTTTGGCCCGGATGAGCCATGAAATTCGCACTCCGTTAAACGGCGTCGTTGGTATGACGAGTCTTTTGCTCGAAGAAATTCTTGGTGAGCGCTCGCAGTCATTTGCGGAGACGATTCGCAGTTCGAGCGAAATTCTATTGAGTGTCATCAATGATATTTTGGATTTTTCCAAAGTCGAAGCTGGGAAAGTCGTACTCGAGCATATTCCTTTCGATTTGAGAAAGCTTACCGAAGAAACGATTGAACTCTTCAACGACCCGGTAAAATCCAAATATCTGGTCATCGCCAGCATCATTTCATCGGACATTCCCGAGAGAGTCATGGGTGATCCTGGCCGTATCCGGCAGATTCTCAATAACCTCGTGAGCAACGCACTCAAGTTCACAGCGAAGGGCCGCATCCTTGTGCGCGTCGTCAAAGACGGCAGCTCAGGACGAATCAATGTTTCAGTCGAAGACTCAGGCATCGGTATCTCGGCGGAAGCGCAGAAGAACCTGTTTCAACCCTTTCATCAGGCCGACACGTCAACGACAAGGCACTACGGGGGCACAGGCCTCGGTCTTGCTATCTGCCGCCGGCTCACGGAGATGATGGGTGGTGAAGTCCTGGTGCAGAGCGAAGGTGGACATGGCTCTAAATTTACTTTTAGTTTCCCCCTTGAACTTGCCGACCACAGTCCAACGGAAGAGCTGACGCCGAAGGAAATTTATTATTTTGTCTCAGCCGATCGCTGCATGGAGGAAGTCCTCTCTGAACAGGCGTGGGAAAGCAATATCAACTACTCCCTGATTCAGTCCAAAGAAGAGCTGGAAGCGATACTCGAAAAGGGTGTTGATCCTTCGACTCATGGCTTTGTCGTGGACGATCGGGAGGCCCTGGATTGGGCTCAGGAATTTAGCGAGCCATTGAGTAAGCAGAGAGTTCTCTGGCTCACAGCACGCGGAAACTCTGATCGTCAGGGTCATGTCCTCGAACTTGGAGCTCTCACTCAGTCGGCACTTTTGAGTCGGATGAGAGCGCTTCATCAAAATGATTTCCTGGACAAGAGTCTTCGAAAAGTCGATCGCTCTAAAACGCAGCTCCCCATGGCCTTTCGCAGTGCGATCGTTCTTGTGGCGGAAGACAACTCTGTGAATCAGCGAGTCGCGGTGCAGATGCTCGAAAAACTTGGCTATCAGGCTCACGTCGTGGGCAATGGCCAGGAGGCCTTGGATGCGCTCAAACGTTTTTCCTATGATCTCGTTCTGATGGATTGCGAGATGCCAGGACTCGATGGGTATACTGCCACTAAAATCGTTCGCGAAACTGTGTCGGCTTATCAGTTTATCCCCATCATTGCGATGACCGCATATGCCCTGTCCGATGATCGGCAAAAGTGTTTGTCGGCCGGGATGAGCGACTACATTTCAAAGCCAGTGAATCTTTACGATTTGGGCAGGCTCCTTAGAAAGTGGCTGAAGAAGGCCGATGATTTTGAACAGGACGAGAGCTTTGAGCAAAAAACGGAGACAGAGAAATCCGGAAGTTCCTCTTCCTCCTCCTACAATGTCCTGATCGATCATAAAACGATCGATAATCTACGGGATATCGGCGATGAAGAGCTGCTGATTGATCTCTTTGAACTTTTCTCCGAGACGGCCTCAAGCCTTATCGGCAAGATGAAGACGGCTCTGGTCGAAGCCGATGCGGACGCGATCAAAATCGCAGCTCATACCCTTAGAGGCAGTGCTGGAAACATCGGAGCGAGTTCGATGCAGGCGATGGCCACCCATCTCGAGATCTTCGGCAAGTCGAAACAGATCGAGCCAGTGCTTCCGCTCCTGACCCGACTTGAGATTGATTTCGATCGTTTCAAAAAAGTGTTTGAAGAAGATGTGCTGCAGAGCAGTTAGATTTGGGGCCCAAAGGTAAAACGAAACGTTGAACCTTCGCCGTTGGATTCCGCCCAGATTTTCCCCGAGTGCCTTTGTACAATTCTTTTGGCGATAGCCAGACCGCTACCGGTTCCGCCTCCAAAATCTTCTTTTTGATGAAGTCTTTTAAAAATCCTGAATATCGAATCGAGTTGTTCCTTAGCAATTCCGATCCCATTGTCTTTGACATAAAAGACAGGTTCCGGGCCTTCCTCAACTCCAATTTCCACAAATTTTTCGACATTTTTATTGTACTTGAGAGCATTGAGAATGAGGTTGTAGAAAACTTCTCCGCTGCGAATGGAATCGCAGGTGAGCGTGGGCAGACGCTGAGGAAGGATGATGTGTCCCTTCTTCTCATCGAGAATAGGCCGAATGCGCACCAGGACTTCACTCAAGACCTGATTGAGATCCGTCTCAGTCATCGCAAGCTTGACCCGCCCTACGCGCGAGTACTGATAGAGGCCGTTCAGAAGAGCATCCATGCGCAGGGAAAGATCGGCAATCGAGCTGAGTTTATCCTGAGAGCCTCGGCTCAGTTTGGGGGCATCGTCTTCGACGATAAATTGCGAATACTGCCTTATCCCTCGCAAAGGCTCTTTCAAATCGTGAGCCACGATCGATGCAAAGCCATCAAGTTCCGCATTGCTCTCGGCCAGCTCTTCATTGGTGCGCGCCAGTTCTTTAGAAAGAATTCGGTTTCTCAAATCGATAGCCGCATCGATCTCAGCCCTCAGCCAAGGCTCAGCCAAACCTCGTTTGATCTCCTGCCAACTGTCAAAGGAAAGACGCGGATGAAGTTTCCGACCTTCTTTTCCGCCTCCTCCTCCTCCTCCTTCCACGTTCGCTGGGATTTTTTCGGGCCGGCCTGCCCAACTCACCGTGCGAATAATCTCAGGCCTGAACCAGAGGAAAAAGGAGTCACGGCCTTCCGAGAGGGGAACGGCAAGCAATCCGGCCGGCATGGATTCATCCAAATCCGGGATGAGACGCCCGAGTTCATTCGTCGCGTAGTAGCGATCAAAGGTCTGTTCTTTCAAAGTGGAAATGATCTTATCCAAGGCCACCCGATCCGGAGCTTTGCCAAAGTTCAGGATGCTCTCGCCCGTTTTAATGACCAGCGCAGAGGCTCTTGTCAGCTCGAGAAAGGGTAGGGTGCGGGCTTCCAAGGCTGGAGTCAGGCCGTGTTCGGCTATGCTCTCATAAAGTTCGTCTTCGATGGCCCTAAGCGTCTGGCGCTGACGATAATCGTCTCGTCCTTCCAGGGATTGAATCTGCTGTGAGAGAGTCTGGCCGACGAATTCGAGGGCGACTCGGGTTTGATAGTCGACATAGCGAGGCTCAGCATGGTGGCAGGAGATAAGACCCCAGAGTTCGCCATCTTTGATAATGGAGATCGACATCGAAGCGGCCGTCTTCATATTCTTCATGTATTGGAGGTGAACGGGTGAAACGCTCCGAAGAGTGGATTGGCTCATATCCAGTTGGGTTGGGCTTTGGGGAATAATTGCAGCTGGGCGGTAATCACAGTTTGCAATGAGCCTCAGCCAGTTCGTTGTGTAGAGTCGCCTCGCCTGCTCGGGAATGTCAGAGGCCGGAAAGCGCAGGCCGAGATAGGCGTCCATATGGGCTTCGCGCGATTCGGCAAGGGTCACACCGGTCCAGTCTTCTTCGAATTTATAGATCAACACGCGATCAAAACCACTGATGCGCTTGACCTCTTCAGTCGCAGTCTGACAGAGCTGTTCGAACGTCGAACTCTCCTGAACAGCAAGCGTGGCGGCGCGGACCTGATGGAAGAAGGATAAAAAAGACAGGGCTTCGCCAGCCCGAGCCCGTTCCCCGATCGGCTCCCATTCCATAATGAGTTGCCCGGAGCTGCGATGGAGAATGCCGTTGAAATCACCGAGCGTTGCTTCGGCGGATTGAGCTGCAATTGGTATCGGATTGGCCTGCCTCAAATCATTGAGGGTCAGCGCGTTGAGAAAAATCGACTGACAGCTTTCGCTCAGAAAGTCCGTGACTGTTTTGCCAACGATCTCTCGCGCATCGAGCTGAAAAAAATCAGTCAAATTTTCGCTGATACGTTCTATCGCAAGAGTTTTTTCATTAATCACAAAGAGATAGCCATGGGGTTGAATGGCGCCCGGAATATGGATTGGCTCCTGAGAGCAGTCGTCAAGACGATTCAATTCTTTCATCGCAAGCTCGCTGCGGGAGGATAGGCGAAGTACCCCCTCATCATAGTCAGTATGAGCTGCAACATGCTAGTGTCTTCGTAAGACGAAAAAGATAGCCGCTATTTACAAATGTTTATATTTTCTCGGAATTTTAAGCAGGGCTTGGCCTCTTTGCAAGGAATAAGGCTGACAGGGAGGGGCCTATGGTTTAATTTCTCCACAGCTGTGCATGCACAAGTTTTGTCGAATAAAACTGCATTAACTAACCGAGGCCCAAGAAAATGACCGCTAACCAAAAGAGCATACTTCTCATAGAAGATAATCATGCCGACGTGGAAGTTGTGACTCGTTTTCTGGATCTAGCCGGAGACAAGGAATACCGTCTCGCGATTGGAAAAACCTTGGCCGAAGGTAAGCAGCTAATCGAATCGACGTCTTTCGATTTGATTCTACTCGATCAAAATCTGCCAGACAGTCTCGACGGACAAACGCTTTCGCAGTGCATGAGTTTTTCGCAGCACATTCCGATCATCGTCCTCACCGGATTTGGAGATCAGGAGGAAGGTGCGAGAAAGGTTCGTCAGGGCGCGCAGGATTACCTCGTTAAAGGTTCCTTCGATGCGCCTCTGCTCATGCGGGTCATTCGCTACACGATCGAGCGGCAGGCGATGCAAAAAGAAATGGCACTGATGAAGCTCACAGAGCAAAAGGCTCTTGAGCTCAAATCACTCGAAGCAATCGCCATGCAACCAGGTTCAGGCGGCAACTCTGCGACGCCAGCGAGTATTCAATCTGCGGCTCCCACTTATTATTCCGACCTTATCCTTCGTTACGAAGGGTTTTTGGATGCCGCTCTCGAGCAGCGAATCTATAAGAGCGATCGCGCTTTGATCTCTGCAGGTATTCGCGATTTTACGATGGAGCTTGCGCGCTACAGTGCAGGTCCGCGGGAAATTGTGGAGATTCACAGCACAGCACTCGAGCGCCGTTTGAAGAATCAAAATGAATTGAAATCGCAGGCTTACCTCGAAGAAGCCCGACTGCTACTTCTCGAAACCATGGGCTCGCTGGTCCAGACTTATCGCGGGAAATTCACGATCCGCGAGAGTATTTCGACTCCCAGCCGATAGATTCGTCCAACATTTGTTAATTCCTCGTGCTAATGTCTCATCAATTCTAGGGTAAAGGGTCTCAAGATGTCGCGCGCCAATCGTTCCAGAGAAATTGGAAAGACCGCAACCGGAATTTCTGGCTTTGACGACATTGCCGAAGGTGGTTTGCCGGAAGGCACCCTCACGCTCGTGTCCGGAACCGCGGGTAGCGCCAAGACTATATTTGGAATGCAGTTCCTTGCGTCCGGTATAACCGAGTTCGAGGATAATGCAGTCTTTGTGACCTTTGAAGAACGCCCCGCTCAGATGCGCCGGCACATGCTTAGCCTTGGCTGGGATATTGAAACCTGGGAGGAACAAGGCCGCTGGGCTTTTGTCGATGCTTCGCCGTTTGTTGATGTCGAGCAGGTCGAAGCCGGATCTTTCAATCTGGAAGCCTTGGTTGCGCGAATTGAGTTTGCCGTGAAATCCGTTGGAGCCAAACGTGTGGTGATGGATTCCCTGGGTACCATGTTCACTCAAATCCAGGATGCGCAGCTACTTCGTTCCGAGCTCTTTCGTATCATCCAGTCGCTTCAGGGGCTCAATGTAACGAGCATTCTCACAGCTGAACGATCGTTTGATAAAGATGATCTTGGCCGTTATGGAGTCGAAGAATTCGTCGCGGACAACGTCGTTATCCTTCGTCACGCTCTGGAGTCTGACAAACGTCGCCGGACGATTGAAATCCTAAAGTTCCGTGGCACCACCTACCGCGATGGCGAATACCCATTCACCGTGCTTAAAAACAAGGGAATCATTGTTATTCCTTTGACCAGTTCGGATCTTCGGCAGAAAACTTCGTCCGAGCGAACGACCACAGGTAACAGCGATCTTGATGAGATGTGCGGTGGGGGGCTTCTTCGTTCGTCGGTGATACTTGTATCGGGTGCGACCGGTACGGGCAAGACTTTGACAACGACTCAGTTCATCGGTGCGGGCGGCATGCTCAAAGAGAAATGTCTACTCTTCGCCTTTGAAGAGAGTCGTGATCAGATTTTCCGTAACGCCGCATCCTGGGGTTACGATTTTGAAGCGATGGAAAAAGAGGGTTATCTCAAGGTTGTCTGCCGTTATCCAGAGTCAGCGGGCCTCAACGATCACCTTGTGAAGATGCGTATGGAGGTTGAGGAATTTGCGCCTCAACGTGTGGCGGTTGACAGTCTTTCTGCGATTGAGAGAATTGCTACGCCCAAGGCCTTCCGCGAACTCGTCATCTCTATCACATCTTTTCTCAAGGAAAAGCAAACGCTCGCAGTATTCACCTCGACCACTTCCGCTCTACTTGGTGGCGCTTCGATCACGGATGCGAATATCTCGACTATCACCGACACGATCGTACTTCTTCGTTACATCGAGCTTATGGGTGAAATGCGCCGTGGGGTGATGATCCTTAAAATGCGTGGATCGCCACATAATAAAGAAATTCGTGAGTTTGTGATTACTGAGGATGGCATGACGGTTGGCAAAGCCTTCCGGAATGTGTCCGGAATTCTCTCTGGTAATGCATCAGTTCTGGCAACAGATAATGAAATGTCGCGGATGAAAAGCCTATTCACCGACGGGGATGGCGCATCATGAGTCTTGCGGAAGCCGAGATCATAAAGAAATACAGCTTTAGTCTCTTCATCAGTGAAGGGACCACTGTTAGCGATCAGGCGCTTTATAATCTCCATATAATCTGCGATCGCCTTGGCAGTGCGGACTGCGAGATTGAGATTATCAATATAAAGAAAGACCCAAAGCGAGCGGAAGTGGATCGCATCATGGCGATCCCCACTCTCGTCAAGAGGGGCCCTGGACCGGTTTTGAGAATCATTGGTGATTTAAGTGATCATCGGAAGGTTCTTAAAGCTTTGGGTCACATTTCGACTCTGCATTCGACCTAAGAGCCATCTAAAAAGCGGAAACCTCCCTTCCGTGAGGGACGTGTCGCTTTTAAGATGGCTCTTAGACCTCGTTCGGCTGGAGCGATTAATGGCCTGCTGCGAGAGCCGGATAGAGATAATAAACGCCCGCAATATCGCCCTTGGAGAGCGTCGTGATACTACCGCTGTGACAGTAGTTCATGATCGAAGTCGAATCGTAATCCCCGATATAAACATAATTGCTTCCCGACACCACGCTGCCGTCTGACTTGTCGCAGCCCACTGCATCCGTTCGCTCATGCTCGTGCATGAGTCCGAGGGCGTGTCCGAATTCATGAATAGCTGTAGCGCGGGTGCGTGAGACAGTAAAATCGCGATAGCGCGATCCAGAGGCTGGATAGGCGCCTTTGGAGCCAATGTCGAGGCGCATTGTTCCACCCACGCAGTCCGCTCCACAGGTGCGGCTGCTCATGCCCACCATAGAGAGACCGCCGCCGGCTACCACTGCACTGCTGCTGCTCCAATTGTGTTTGAGATTGAAAGTCACACGCACGGTGCTGCTTTTCATCTGTGCGTCGCTGCAATCGCCCCAGCCCGTGAATCCAACGCCAGTCTTCGCCGCATATTCACTCGTTACATAGTTTTTGATGTCATTGAAGAGCTCGTCCGCAAGCGCAGAGCGGTTGGTGATGCAGACCGGGATGGAACGAGGTTGGGTCCAGCGGCTGCGCGAGGAGTCGAGCACTACAGAATTAAGATCGGAAGAGGACGAGTCGTCTGCTTGACCGCAGGCGGCAGCAATTTGCAACAACAATACAAACGCGAGTCGGCGCATTCATGGCTCCTGTTTGTTTTACAGCTTTTTTGGGTATTTAAAATTGTGGGGTTGAGATAACCCTAACAGGAATGACATGGCTGAGGAAGCAAAAAATTAATTTTTTGTTTAGGTCGGGCTTTTTCGCGGTTTCGAAGGGTTTTTGTCGCAAAATCCATGCAATGTTCTAACGAATTTTCATAAGCGAATTCGCCTTCGCGGCGAGAGAATCGGACAATTTCCGAAAGAGGTCAGACTGCGGCCCTCAACTTGCAAAGAATGCTGTGATCACAGTGTGATCGGGATTAGCCGCACGATAGGCGCGAAATTCGTAGGAAGACAAATACAGTCTGTATCAAATTCGTAACAGCCATAGCCCGTATCGATGTTTCGTCCGGGCCAACCCATGAAAAGGTGGAGAACAACATGGATAATCTTATGGATCGCATCGAACCTCTCAATCGTCTCCTCCGTGGAGAACTCTCAGCTGTCGAAACTTACGAGCAAGCCTTGGAAACTGTTTCGGATCAAAGAGCACTCTCTGAACTGGAAAGAATCTCAGGTGAGCATCATCAGGCTGTCGGTCTTCTTCGTGAACAAATTCGTCAATTCGGTGGAATCGCCGACGAAGGTTCAGGCGCATGGGGTCTCTTTGCTCAAGCTGTTGAAGGTACGGCTCGGGTATTCGGTGACACCGCTTCTCTTAAGGTTCTGAAAGAGGGCGAAGAGCACGGTCTTAAAGAATATCAGGCGATCATGGATGATCCGGATCTCCTACCAGAATTTAAATCGCTTCTGACCGAACGCCTTCAGCTTCGTCAGAAAGAACATATTGAAGCACTGAACCGCTGCATGGAAACACTTCACTAAGCTAGCGTCTTCATAAAAACCAAACACTAAGGGCAAGATCATGGAAAAGAAAAACGATAAGACTGCACAAGATGATGTCAAGCACGTGACGCCGACTGGCAAAGCGATGAACCACTTGCTCGAACTGATCGCCGATGTGAAGATGGCGATGATGACAACTCAGGACACTGAAGGCAATCTTCGCAGCCGCCCGATGCAAACCATCGAGTCGAGCCACGATGGGGTCTTTTGGTTTTTCACATCAGACCACAGCGGCAAAGCCAAAGAGGTCGATGCTGATCCAAGAGTGAATTTGAGTTATGCCTTGCCAGAAAAAAGCCGTTACGTATCGGTAAGCGGCCTCGGTGAGATCGTGCATGATCTGGAGAAGAAAAAAGAACTCTGGAAACCAGCATTCAAAGCCTGGTTCCCAGAAGGCGTTGAAGATCCACACTGCGCTCTTCTCAAAGTCTATGTTGAGAAAGCTGAGTTCTGGGACACACCATCAAGCACTTTGGTTGAAATCGTCGGCTTCACGAAGGCTCTTCTCACTGGCAAGACTTATAAAGCCGGCGCAGACGAGCATCAGAAACTCGATTTCGAGATCAAAGGCAACCCGGCTAGCAAAGCTCTTTAAGTCGAAGTTGATCGCAAAAATGCAGAGCAGGATCTTTTTGATCCGCTCTGCATTTTTTATGTTATTTTTTGTCGCTTAGTATTTCAGAAAGAACTCGGCCTTCGCTTCCGGAGGGAGCAGTTGTACCAGTAAAGAAAGAGAGAGTCGGCGCGATGTCTATGACAGCAGCTTTCTGTCCATACACGCCGGCCTTGATCTGAGGACCGGCGAGAATCAAAGGCACCATGCGATCGTATGCGTAGCCACTGAGATGGGTTGCCGTTGCTCCAGGGACAATGTAGTTCGCTTTGGGAATGAGAACGACGTCGCCGCTTCGGCCTCTGACATAAGTCTGAAGGATTTCATTTTCCCAGAGTTTGGGGGGAAGCGTACGCGCCCGAACATCTGAGCCACTGAAGGCCTCCTGGATACCTTCCAGACCCGGGATTTGTTTGCGAAAGAACTGGCTGAGTTTCTGTTCGACATCGTCTCGATCGAGTTTGGCAGCTTCGATATTATTCATGTTCAGATAGAAATTGAACTCACTCACGCCCCAGAGCCAATTGTCTTTATGGGCTTTGCCATAAGTCTTCTTCAAGAAATCTTCGGCCATGGCGAGAAGTTTTGTTTCATCCACCCGTCCGGCATCCACCCGATTCTCTTTGAGCCACTCGGGATTCGGCGCACCGCCGTGATCCGCAGTAAGAACCACGATCGTATTTTCCATGCCGACGCTTTGATCGACGTGACTCAAGAGCCGCGCGATCTCTTTGTCTTCGGACACTGTAAGTTCCTCGACTTCGCGGCTGTTCGGCCCGAAGGTGTGAGCGACAAAATCATGATTGGAAAAGCTCACAGCGAGTAGATCAGGATCTTTGCCCTTACCAAGTTTCATGCTATCCATGGCGGCGATTGCGGCGTTGGTCGTGAGCTCTGTGCCATAGGGGAACATCAGGGCAAAATAGCTCTCGCTATTCGCCTTGTGAGGAAAATTCGTACCCATGCCTTCGACATATTTTTCGGAGACATAACTGTTCTTTGAGACGGAACGCCCTGTGGCTTCGGCGTCGGGCAAGAGCCAGGTCATGTCCTTATTCTTATTCTTTCCCACGTCCCGATTTAATTCGTCAACCCAGAGAGGAAGCTTATTGTCCGGGAGGTAGAAACGGCTGGAAATCCAGGCGTTCGACCCTGAATCAAACCAAAGAGCAAGATCATTACGATAGCCGCCGAGCAGCACGGCTGAGCGATCCTTAAGAGCAATCGTCACGGAGCGGGATTGATAGCCGGAATTTTTAAGTTCATCTCCGAAAGTTGAGCCATGAAAATTTCGCGGCGAAATTCCTTTCTTGCCCGGCTTGAGATTGTTGCCGACCAGAGGCGACTTGTCGTCTTCCACACAATAAATGTTTTGCCCTGATTTACGATCGGTCCACTCGTTGATGGCGATTCCATGCTGATAGGCGTAGGCGCCGCTTAGAATCGTGGCATGTCCCGGACAGGTCATGTTTTGAAGCAGACCGTATTCGGCCATCGGATAATAAGCGCCCTTTTCTAAGAGGTAACGAAATCCTCCAAGCTTGCCTTTGCCTTGCATCGGGGGAAGAAAACGCTCCTGAAACCTTGAGATTTGGTCGGCGCGGAATTGATCGAT
>SEDW01000774.1 GCA_004193325.1 Pseudomonadota bacterium
TCCCAGCACTGCAAAAGGCCTGATTTTAGTCAGATTGAAAAACAGGATTGTCTAAGTATAAAAATTCTACTCTCGCTGTGAAGACAGTCAGGACGATTCTGGCCATAAAAGCCCTTGCCAATATAAGCGTATGGAGTAGCATGAAGTCAGTAGTTTTTTTGGAAGTTGAGCTCACTGTTTAGAAAGGTACTCCATGAAATTTGTAGTCATCATCGCTAGAGTCTTGCTCGGTTTAGGTTTCATAATTTTTGGCGCAAACATCCTTCACCCATTTCTCCCCATGCCTGCTATGGATCCAAACCTCCCGACGACTCAGTTCTCCATGTTGATGGCTAATAGTGGCTGGATGAAAGTCATTGGCCTGTTCCAATTGATTGGCGGCATTCTCGTCCTTGTTGGCCGCACTGCGCCTCTTGGACTCACAATTCTCGCAGGCCTCCTCATCAATATCCTTTGCTTCCATATTTTCCTCGACAATGGCAGCAATTTGGCGCCGGGCATCGTGTTCTCAGTCTTGGAACTCTTCCTGATTTACGCTTATCGCGATCATTTCAAGGGCATCTTCAGCACCAATGCTGCGCCACGCCTCAAGTAAAGGCTCAATCAAAAACGCCCTTCGATCTCATGGATCGAAGGGCGTTTTGAATTTCTACCAATTAAAACCCAGACCAGAACTTCCAAAACCCGAGTGTCGATATCGGCTCTTCGGACGTGTGACCGTTACCCGACGTCGTACACCACACAACTGGAAATCCAGGCTTGCAGCCTTTGTATTTGACGCAGATCGATGGCGTCTTAGGATTGTCATCGTAGGAGTAGGGCTCCGTTTCGTTTGAACAGGAGTTGATCTTCAGGATGCGATCCCGCGCTCTTTGTCCGCCGTCGATGGTATTAACAGTATCCTTATCATCATGAACCATAAATGCCGGAATCGGACCCTGACAGGTCGGGAGTCCGCCTGGGAGTGATCCACTGGCGTTCCCTTGAGCACGTATGACATTGGATCGGGCGCAGCCGAGCATGTTAGTCAGCCACGAGCCGCTACTAAACCCTGCGACAAATACCCGGTTGGTATCCACGCAGGCTTCATTCGAGACTTCTTTCAAGACTTCATCAAAATAAGGGCCCTCGGCCTTCATCTCGTAGACAAAACAACTTTCCAAAGACTTCATGGCAACGATAATCGCCTGGTCTTTGGCGACAGTTTCCAGTTTGAAAGGGGCATCTGTTCCACCACAGCCGTGACCGATCATAAGGAGCCGGTAGGGCTTGGCCTTATCGTAGTTCGCTGGCAGGCGGAGCTGATAGACACGGTTCATGCCCGTGACATTCTTTTTCATATACTTGCCAAGCTCCTGACTCGGGGCTTTGTTACAGCCTGGGCTGGGAACGACGGGCACCTTGGCGATGCCTGTGGTCAGTGAGATTTCCTCTTTAGGCGTTTCAACAGGAATCTCAGTCTTATCGGGAAGAGGCACCGACGCGCCACCTGAAGTGTCGGTCACCGGCTCAGTCTCAGGCAGAGTGTTGTCGGACGTGGTCTTCGTCGGTTTGGGTTCAGCGTTCTTCTCGCCATCGCCTGCCTCTGGCTGGACCTTGGATTTGAGTGGTAAAGGACGGGGACCTTCGCTGCAAGATACAAGCATGAGAAAAAGAGAAAAAATAATTCGTTTCATATCGTCTCCAAATGTATCGTCTTGTCAGTTTTCAGGCGAGCATCTCATTAATCAGACCTTTTTGATCAAGTCTCGTTGCTGCATCTTTGGACGGAATTCTTGCGTTAAAATTCTCAGTTCCCGCAGCGCCCACCGCCCGACCGATGGTACTTAAGAAACGGTTGGTCGGAATGAACTTTGCTTCCCGTTCCGCTTCGCTCTTGCCAGCCATGAGATTGTGATAATAGCCGGTTTTGAGCTTGCCGTTAGCGCTTCCTGCCGTGACATGCGGGAGATCAAATCGCCAATGCTGGCCGCCCCATCCGAGACTGATGATGAAAGACGCGACACCAAAATCGAGGAGAGTTTTGCCGTTATCGGCAAACTTGTATTGCTCTAGCGCAGTCAAGAGG
>SEDW01000086.1 GCA_004193325.1 Pseudomonadota bacterium
CATCCATTCGATGCTGCCGGGAGCGCGCCTGAATCAAGGCAGCTTTTCCGATTTTGATCTTTCGCTGGCGGATAATTTTGGTCGAACGGCAAGGCTCCGCGGTATCAAGCGGGTGATTTACCTAAGCGGTCTGATTCCGGAAAACTGTGAGCTCTCGGACCACTTGAAGAGCCGAAAAGAGGTCGAGGACGTTCTGAGGTCCTATGTGCCGAAGGTCACCTGTCTTCGGGCCGGCATGATCATCGGACCGCAAGGGTCCTCCTTTACGATCGTCGTCCGCCTGGTCGAACGCCTGCCGCTCATGCTTTGTCCGAAATGGACCCTTCATAAGAGCCAGGCCCTTTATCTCGATGATGTAACCCATATCATCAAGACCTGTATCGATAACGAGAGGCTCGATGGTGAGACCTTTGACCTTGGTGCCGAGCCGCCGATGACCTACGTGAGCATGCTCGAGAAGACCTCGCAAATCCTCGGGAAAAAGACGATCTTCGTCGCTTTGCCAATGCTCTCCGTTCAACTTTCTAAACTTTGGGTGCGACTCGTCTCTGGTGCTCCGAAAGACTTAGTGTATCCTTTAGTGGAGAGTTTACGCGAACCGATGCTCGTCAGGCCGACCCATCGCTGGGAAGAGCCCGGCTGGGACTTTACGCCCTTTGAGACGGCAGTCTCTCGAGTCGTGACCGAGATGAAAAAAGACCTTCATCCTCACGCCTTTCGAACCTGGCGAATCAAACAAAAGAGCGTGCGGTCGATCCAAAGGCTTATCCTTCCCAAGGGGAGAAACGCCGCCTGGGTCGCTGATCAGTACGTGGATTATCTGCCAAAGATTTTTCCTCTGCTGGTGAGAGTCGTTCGTGAGGGCTCGACGATATATCTTAAGATGCGAGGTCTCCCTATCAATCTCTTGATCCTGGACTACAGCCGCGATCGTTCGTCGCCCGATCGCCAGCTCTTCTACGTGCGTGGGGGATTGCTCTCGAATAGTAAAAGCGGCAAGGCTCGTCTCGAGCTTCGCGAAACGCTCGACGGAACTCTCTGTCTGGCAGCGGTTCATGATTTTACGCCAAGGCTGCCCTGGCTTCTCTATCGCCTCACCCAGGCCGTGATTCACGCCTGGTTCATGGCTCGTCTTGGGACCTACATTCAGCGTCCCGCACTTTCTCTCTCACAACTCACGCCCGCACATTCCAATGATGAGGTAAAACGTGGCTACAAGTCTTGATTTGATATGGATTCGTCAGGATCTTCGTCTGCATGATAATCCGGCTATTTTCCACGGCGGCGGCCGTCCCTCTCTGCTCGTCTTCACTCTCGGGGATTTTCCGGAAGAGCAAAAGACCGAACTCGCGCGAGCCTGGCTCCACGCGGCGCTGAAGAGTTTTGCCAATGATCTCGATCACCGCTACAAAGCCAAGATGATATTTTATCCAGGCACTCTTCTGGAATTCCTCGATAGCGTCAAGCCTCTGGTCGACATCAAAAAAGTGCACTGGAATCATTCCTACACACCAGCCGGCATTGAACGCGACACCCTCTATCAGGCGGCGCTCAGCGAGCGAGGCCTTGAGGTTGAGGCGCACGCCGGCAATCTCTTGCACGAGCCTTGGGATATTCACGGCAAAAACCACGCTTTCATCGAACACTTTTCGCCTTTTCAAAGGCTTTACTTCGATCAGCTCAGCCATCGCACAAGTCTTGACTACCCGGCGCACGTGAAGACCGAGATTGTGAAGGGCGTAAACTACGGGACCTTGAAAGAGCTTAAACTCATCTCGAATCAGAAACGTTACGACGATCTGCTCGATTATTGGGACATTTCTGAAAAGGCCGGCCGTGATCTCCTCAAGGCCTTTGTGAAGGATCGCCTTCAGCACTTCGACGACAGCTGCGAGATTCCTTCGGTGCAGGCCACCTCGAAGCTCAGCCCCTACATCGCCTGGGGTCAGATCTCGGTACGCTGGATCTGGGAGACCTGTGACAATCAGGGAGGAGGGGAGGATGCGAAGACGTTCCTGAACCAACTCCTCTGGCGCGAGTTCGCCTACTACTCCCTCTTTCATAATCCTCAGCTCCTTCAGGAGCCCTTCTCGAAAGATTTCGAGCGCTATCCCTTCCGTTCGGATGCAGGCCGCCTTGAAGCCTGGAAAACGGGCCAAACCGGTTATCCCCTCATCGACGCAGGCATGCGCGAATTGAAACAAACGGGCTGGATTCACAACCGGATCCGCCTCGTCGTCAGTTCATTCCTTGTCAAAAATCTCGGGATCAGCTGGCAGGAGGGTGCGGCTTATTTTCTCGAACATTCGATCGACGCCGATCTCGCCCTGAATACGGTGAACTGGCAACTCGTCACGGGCTGTGGTGTGGATTCCTATCCATTTAGCCGCATTTTGAATCCCGTCAGCCAAGGCGAAAAGTTCGATCCCGAAGGCATTTACGTAAGCCATTGGGTTCCTGAGCTCAGAAATCTTCCCGAAAAGTGGATTCACCAACCCTGGAATGCCCCTATCGATGTCCTGAAAAGAGCGGGTGTTGAGATGGGCGCGAATTATCCAAGACCCGTCGTGGATTTCCAGGAATCAAGGAGTTGGGCTCTCGATGCCTTCCACGCCATGAATGGCAACGACGAGATCTATGGGACGGGTTGAAAATTATTCTCATTTGGAATCGGGCCGTTAGAAATTGATCGGGGCTTGAAAAGCGACATGGCAGTTAATCGCTCTGTCTCTAAGCCTCTATCAAGGTGGCCAGAAGATTTACGTAGCGAGTCTTGACTGTCCTTTAACCCTCGGGCAAGGTTTCCTTAGAGCTTCCGAGCTCTTTACGCTTGCCAAGAGCGTGCCTTCACCATAAGACCAATACTTGAACCTTCCTCGAATGAGGTGAGGAGCAATTTCCTTGACGACAGCGGCCGGAATTAAGTTTCTAGCCGCTGTTCTTTTTAAGATTTTCTTAAAATTCTCCGCCCCTGTTTAGCTAAAAGCAGGAATGCCGGTCAAGTGAGCTCCAACGATCAGACTGTGAATGTCGTTCGTTCCCTCGTAGGTCGACACACTCTCCAAATTGCACATGTGCCGCATCGATTTATATTCGAGCATAATGCCGTTCGCGCCGAGGATGTCCCGACATTCCCGTGCGGTGCGAAGGGCCATTGCCACGTTCGCCTGCTTCGCCATACTGATCTGAGCGAAGTGGAGTTTGCCGCTGTCCTTGAGCTGCCCGAGTCTTAGGGCAAGGAGCTGCGCCTGCGTGATGTCGGTTGCCATCGTCGCTAATTTTTTCTGAATGAGCTGAAAGCTCGCCAGAGGCTTCGCGAAGAGAATGCGGTCCTTCACATAATCCAGAGCTTCCGTGAAGCAGGATTCTGCTGCCCCCAGAGCGCCCCAGGCGATGCCGTAGCGGGCCTGGGAGAGGCAGGCGAGGGCAGATTTAAGACCTTCGCTCTTTGGCAGAAGTGCCGACTTTGGAAGCTTGACCTTATCGAAGTAGAGTTCGGATGTGACCGAAGCCCTTAGAGACATCTTGCCTTTCATGCGGCGGGCCGTAACCCCTTCCGTTTTCATCGGCACGACAAAGCCTCTGATCCCGTCGCCAAGCTTTGCCCAGACGACTGCGACGTCCGCAAGGTTCCCGTTGGTGATCCACATCTTTGAGCCATTCAAAAGATAATGATCGCCCTTATCCTCACAGCGCGTTTTCATCGCCGACGGATCACTGCCGCCATCCGCTTCGGTCAATCCAAAACAACCAATGGCCGTGCCCTGACCGAGCTTTGGCAGCCACTCCTCTTTTTGCTCTTCACTCCCAAAGGCGTGGATGGGGTACATGACGAGCGCGCCCTGCACCGATCCAAAGCTTCGAAGACCGGAATCACAGCGCTCAAGCTCACGCATCAGGAGGCCATAGGAAATGGAATCGACTCCCGGCAGACCGTAGCCATCGAGATTTGCGCCAAGGACCCCAAGCGCTCCCAGTTCGGGGACGCAATCGATGGGAAATTCCTCTCGCTCAAAAAATTCCGGAATTCTCTTCTCAACTTTCGTCGACAAATAAGAGCGTAAGGTCGCTGACATCATTTTTTGCGAGGATGTGAGCATCTCTTCAAAATCGTAAAAATCTAAATGCGGAATGATCTGAGGCATTTTTTTCAACCCTTCCCGTAGAGCAATATTTTCCTACTTAGGCCTATTTTTATAGCTTTTCGGCGACGGCCATTTATAAAGATTTGCCGACTCGTTCTTCACCGACATTTATTCTAAATACTATCCCCGCTTCATTCCTAAGCTTCCCTCTTTCTGAGATCATTTAAGAGGACAGACGTTCACTTAACCCTTTTCGAGGATGACAGTTATGGAGCGTAGAACTTTTCTTCGCAATAGTTCCCTGGCGGCCGCGAGTCTTCTCCTTCCCAATGCGCTCCGTGCGCAAAGTCCTCTTGAAGTCAGAACGAACGCCGAAGCACTCCAAAACCTCGAAGACAAAGCCCTCACGACCATCGCCTTTGGCTCGTGTAACAACACGGCGAAGGATTTGAGCTACTGGTCCATCATTCAAAAAGATAATCCCGACCTTTGGATCTGGATGGGCGACAACATCTACGCAGATCTCACGACCCTTAAGCAGCGTGAGGCCCGCTATAACTTTTTAAAGACTTATCCCTTGTATCAGGACTTTCGGGCGAAGACAGCCGTAATTGGCACTTGGGATGACCACGACTACGGCTTCAATAATTCGAGCGGGACCTACTGGAGCCGGGAGCAAAGCCAGGCACTCTTCTGTGACTTCATGGATATCGACAAGTACGCGGCCACCCGCAGCCAGGACGGCGTTTACCAGAGCTATGTCTTTGGCCCGGCGGGTCAGAGGACCGAAGTCATTCTCCTCGACCTCCGCTACAATATGAACAACAGCCTCACCCATCGCGAACTCCTCGGCGAAGATCAATGGCGTTGGTTTGAAGATCGCATGAAGTCGACGACGGCCGATCTCCTTGTCATCGGCTCAAGCCTTAACGTGACCTCCCCCGTAGCCCTCCTCGGCCTCGAAGGGTGGACCGGCTACCCCCTGGAAAAGCAAAGGCTCTACGACGCTCTCTCGATGACCGATAAGCCGACGGTGATGCTCAGCGGCGATCGGCACTTTGCCGAGCTCTACCGCGTGCTCCTGCCCTCGGGCAAGGTGATTCACGAGGCGATGTCGAGCGGACTGACCCACAGCACAGGCGCGTGGCTCCCGCATCCGGGTCGCATCAGCCCGATGATCGGCAGCAAAAATTATGGGGTGTTGAAAGTGGATTGGACCGGCACAGGACCTGTCATCAACATGCAGATCAAATCCTGTGACAGCTACGGGGTTCTAGCGGAAGCTCTGACTCGCTACGGCGCTTAACTTTTGGCTGTATTCTTCAAGCCTTTCTCTGAGAAGGCTTTGATGCCGGGGCGCCGAGCGGGTCCCGGGAATCATACTCGTCGTGTGCGGGGTGCGGTCGAGCCAAAAAAGGCCGCTCGTTTCTCTCGCTTCCTTTGAGGCCGCGAGCCAGGTCACGGTATCAGCGCCCTGCTCAGGGGAACGCAGCCAGGTCTTCGTCCAGTCATAAAACTTCGGCATCGCTGCCGACACTCCAGCCGTGTCCGCCCAGCCCGGATGCATCGCATGCACCACGATCCCATCCTCTTTCCAGCGCTCGGCCCAGAGCTCAGTCATGTCCACGAGCCCACGTTTGGCCCGCGCATAGGCCTTATCCCCGTTGTAATCCTCTTTTTCAAATTCCATATCATCGAGCGCAATGGCCTGCATGTACATGCCGCCGGAGGAGACATTGATGACCCGGGCCTCGCCGGCCTTTTTTAATAGGGGATAAAGCCTTTCCGTTAGGATGAAGGGTCCCAGTAAAAGCGTCGCGAAGGAGAGCTCGAGGCCTTCCGCACTCACGCCCCTCTGATTGAAGAGAGCGCCAGCGTTATTGATCAAAGCATGAATCGGTTCGCCCTTTTCAAGGAGGCGGGCCGCGAGAGCCTCAACCTCAAGGACCGAACTGATGTCAGCGATCTCGATCCTTGGCCGGGGATAGCCCTCGACCTCCAAAGCGTCGGCAAAGATCAAAGCCTTTTTCTCGTTGCGGCAAACAAAGATGAGATTGGCATTGAGCTTGGCCAACTGTCTTGCCACTGCAGCACCGATCCCTGACGTTGGGCCGGTGATCACAATATTTCGGCCCGTAAGATCTTCGGTCACCCCGATCCAGCGATCCTTGGCCGAGGCAAAACCCTTTTTGCTAAAGTGCAGCATACCCGGCAGCAGCAGGCGATCGCCCATCTTCGACCAGAGGGTCGGCTTCCAGCTACTGGGCTGCTGATCGAGGGCTTTTTGCAGATAGACGAGATCTTTTTTAATGCTGGATTTTACAATGGGCGAAAAGAATCTGACGAGCTTTGACACCGGCTCCTGATAGTAGACCTCGATTTGATAGAGGAGATGACAATGATCCCCTTCGCCCTCGAGCCTCAGGCGCTCGACGATGCTGAAGGTCTCACCCTTACCCTTTAATTCGATGTACTGCGGATGCTCGAGCGCGGTCACATGATAGTCGAGCGAAAGATCGGAGAGACCAAAGCGCATCTGAATGTCGAAGTGAGTGCCGACCCGCACCGGCCCTGGCGTTGTCTTCGAGGCACTCGTAACGCTCGGAGCCCAGTCGGACATGTGGCTATGATCAGCGAGATAGGTGAAGACAAAGTCCAAAGGGCGTTTGAAGCTGAGGCTTTGCTCGTAGAGAATGCTGCTCATACTCGGGGACTCCTTCGTTAGGCATGACGACTTGCCCAGTTTCGATTATACCGCTTGAGGCTCGAGGCGCCAGCGCTTAGGAGTCTGGAGGGGGGATTGCAGGCTTGGCTTTCGGATTCAAATCATGGGCAAAGCTTGGGTCTAAGCACCGGCAAAGGTTAAAGATAAGTCCTTCGAATATTATGTCCTCAAGATCACGCGGGCTAGGGCCGATAAAGGAAGGTCCTGCTGGGAAGACGCCTCGTTTGGGAGACGATATGAAAAACGATTTGAAATTGACCCTACTCGCCCTTAGCCTTAGCCTGCCGCTCGCCGCCTGTGGCCAAAAGTCGGGTTTTAAAGGTTCTGCGAAGGTTGGTGCGGTAGCCCAGAGTGAGGACGCCGAGCCAGCGCCGCAGATCGTTAGCAAAGAGCCTCGCCTCGTGGAGGAATCCTACACACAAGAGGGGAGTTCGGGTCTCGCCGATATTCTCATCGTCGTCGATGATTCAGGCTCGATGAAGCCTTATCAAAGTAACCTTTCGACCAAACTCAACGACCTCCTCGCTTCGCTTAAAGACACCGACTGGCAGATCGGAGTCGTGACGACCAGCGTGAAGAACGCGAGCGTTGGCGGAGCTGATATCTGTGACCTGAAGTTGATCAAGAGCAGCGACGCGGATCGGGAAGCTAAATTCCTCGAGGCCGTCAGCCCTGGGATCAAAGGGAGCGGCGATGAGCAGGGGATGCGTCAGGCCAAGACCGGACTCGCCTGCGCCGAACAAAAATGGATTCGGGATAATTCAACGGTTGCCGTTCTGATCGTGACCGATGAGGAAGACGCCAGCTACGCACCGGAATGGTTGCTCGCCAAGAAGAGCGATAAGTCGGCAGTCCAGGCCGATGCGATGGCGCCACTGATTTCCTACGTGGAAAATGATCTGAAACGAAGCATTGGGGTGAATGCCGCATTTTATGGCATTTTCTCGCCTCCATCGTCTCCCTGTAAGACCAGTGGTGCGGTCATCGGTAACAAATATCAAGCGCTCTTCGACTACAAAAACAGCGCCGCTACCGTCAACTACGGCCGGGTCTGTGACGACAGCTATAAACCAACGCTTGAACTCATCTCCTCAAGCATCTCAAAGCTCCTGACCCTCTATCAAAAACTCAAAGAGCTTCCCGATGCCGGCAGCGTCGTCGTCAAGGCGAAGAAAGCCGACGGCTCAGCTGTGACAAGCGCCGACTACAAGATCGCCTCGAACTTTATCATTTTTAACAAGGGCAGCGAACCCGCCTATGGCTCACTCGTGGAGTTGAGTTATAAGGTCAGCGATAAATAAATCTTATCCATGATCCAAAGACCGGAGCCCTAGGGTATTCCGGTCTTTTTTTATGAGAATGTCTGAGGCGACCAAATCCCTTCTTAGAATCTTTCCTCGATGAGAGCAGTCCCAGGCCCGGGGTCTTCATTCCAGAGCTCTGCTATCATAAGCTTAGAGTGTAAGGAAACGTCGAGCTATGAAGCTCTGAGTCTGGGGAGCCACGTGATGACGATCAAGCCCACGCCGCGAGATGATCAGAGGGAAACCCAAAGGGCCGCTCTCCACATCCTCGAACATCAATATGCCTGGATCAGTACCAGGAACGGGGAAGTGAAGACCCGGATCATCGACTTCTCGCCCTTTGGTCTTGGCGTCGTGCTCGAGGGGGCAGCGACCCGTATTGCTGTGAGTCAGGGGGAAAAGGTTTCGATCCAGCTCCAGCGTGACGGGCAGGACATCAAAGTCGAGGCAACCCTCGTCACCATCGGCAAGACGAATATTCTCAAGCAGTCCTATACGAGACTCGGCTTTAAGATTTCAAGCCGGGACGATACACCCGGACGTGAGCCGATCAACCGGACGAGGCGATTCGCCTTGAATGATGTCGTGGAGCTCTCGTGTTTTTGTGAAGATCCCTCGCGGCAGGGGCAGAAAGCCTTTTTTACGATTCGCGATATCAGTATACGCGGGCTTTTTCTTGAGACCTCGGCGAGGAATAAGTTTCTCCTGCCGAGCCTGAAGCTTTCGATGAGTATCACCATCCCGGGGAGCGGGACCTTTACCGAGCTCGTGAAGGTGAGGCACGTGCATCCTTCGAAGGATCGCTATCTGCTGGGCTGTGAGTTCGATGGCCTGAATCGGCAGACAGTGGCGGCGCTGGGGGATTTTTGTCTCCTCTTTGGTAAGGACGTGAGCTATCAGATCATGCTCGACGAGGGTTTTCCCTCGAAGGTTGTGGCGAATGGTCTGACCGTGAATGCGACGGCGTCTTATCAGGACTTTATGCAGATTACGAAGCTTCGGCTTGAGGCGGAGCAGGCTAGGGGGCGGCAGCTCGAAGTGAGCGATCCCTGGCAGATGATCGATGAGCATGATGATGAGGCTCAGCATGTCTGTGTGAAGCTTGGGAAGAAGGTGGTGGCGAGTGCGCGGCTGGTCTTTAATCAGGGCGATACGAGGGCTCCTCTTTCGACTAGCGAGGCGGGTGCGGTCAAGGGAGCGCTTTGGAGTGAAGGCTTTGCGACGGTCAGCAAAATTGCACTTGAGCCGGAGTTCGAACAAGAAAAATCCTACATCTTTCGTCGCATCTGGACTGAGATCTTTCGTTTGGCTCTGCAGAGTCAGATGGCATCGATGCTTATCGTCCATCCTGACAATTGGCCCCGAGAGCTGACAAGCCTTGGCCTCAATCCC
>SEDW01000775.1 GCA_004193325.1 Pseudomonadota bacterium
GAAGCATTCATCGTGCTGATCGCGAAATGCGGAACGCCGTTCAGAGTCTCCGATCCGCCGATGTTGGTACGCGAGTCCGCGCTGTATTCCAATTTATCAGTAATAAGCTTCCGGGCCCGGGCGCTTAAACCAAAAGACCAGGTTCCGGTTGCTAATTGAGCGCCCAAGCTAAGTTCAAGTGCCGTACTGTTCAGCCGATAGCGCGTATTCTGCTCAAGAAAAGCTTGATCGAGGAAACCATTACCCTGGCACACAGGCCAGTCAGGACGGGTCGCTGAGGCTACCGGGACGCAGGAGAGACTGCTCTTGTATTTGACGTCCTGATATTCCTGAGTGAGTTCGTCGATCATGAGATAGCTGCCGCCAAATCCCACGGAGAAATTCGATAGAATACGTTTTGCAGCGGCAAAGCCTAGACCGGTTGTCGATCCACGAACGTTTGTGGTTCGGTGAAAGCGCTCGAGGTTCCCGTAGTTTTCGATGAGATCGTTTTGATCTTTGAGTTCCGAATCGGTCGAGAAGAGGCCGAATGCCACGGCAAGGCCTGGCATCACGTTATCAAGTTTTTGCAAACCGCCGAAGAAAGGCGCGAGCGTACCGCCGCTTTTTTCAACGAAATCCTGATTCCCAATTGTCTTTTTGTAGGTCACTTTTCTTTGATAGAAAGCATTCGCCGAACCCGAAAGGTCGTTGTTCAAAGCGAAACCAAGACCCGCAGGGTTATAGATGATTGCAGACGCGTCGTCAGCCACAGCGGTAAAGGCTCCGCCAAGACCCATCGCGCGCTCGCCGATGATGATGTTGTTGTAGTGAAACTGATCTGCGCTGGCATTGGCGCCGTAAAGTAAAACAGCTGAAATTGCGAGGCGTGTGCTCTTATTCATCTCTCAATCCTTTCCAAGATCAGAAGCCGTTTCAGCTTTGTCATCATCGCTATCTTTCTCAGGCAGCACGCCTTTGATTCGCTCTTTAATCGCCAGGTAGCGTTTTCGACCCTTGGCACCGATCGCTTCGTTGGTCTTCATCGCCTGCAGAACACCTTTGATGTTCAACACACGATCCGGAACGGAAGGATGGGTTTTATCGAGAATACTTTTTGGTCCGTTGGCAGCGACCGCATTTTGTTTTTGCAGGCAATAGTTGGGATCGTGGCCGCGATTGACTTCTAGGCGGCAGAGAAAGTTGACGAGGCCTTTGGAATAGTAACCAGCGTTGATGGCAAAACGGGTGCCTTCGCGATCGGCTTCGTATTCCAGGTCAGCGCCGAGGCCTTTCTCAGTAATCAGGGACATTCCGGCTTTGGCAGCCTGAAGGATGTTGAGACCTGCGGAAGAACCGGAGAGATAGCGGGCCATGAGCGATCCGAATTCCGACTGCTCGGGCTCGGGTCTTTTGCGTGCTTTCACTTCTTCCGGCAGTTCATTGAACTTGCTCGCGCTGTCGCCGACTTTTTTCAGTTCGTCTTCACTCATTTTACTAAGTGCGTTGAACATGTGTTTTTTGCCAACGTGAGTAATCTCGTGTCCAAGAACGGCGGCGAGTTCGGCTTCGTTGTTCGCTGTTTTAATCGCACCGAGAGAGATGAGGATATAACCGCCTGGACAGGCGAAGGCATTCACTTCGTCGGAGTAGTAGACTTCAAACATGAAGCGACGATCGGGATAATCGGAGTATCGGGAGACAAGGCTTCCGACTTCGTTCACGTAGCGAACGAGTTTTTCATCGGGATAAGCGCCGTAGAATTTGATCAGGCGACCGGCCATGTTCCGACCGATTTCCATTTCAGCTTTGGCTTCGTCGAGTTTCTTTTGTTCATCCGGCGAGAGCTTGGAATCGACCGATTCCTTCGGCTCAACCTTGTTCGAGGAACAGGTCGCTTGCATCAATGAGACAAAACCGAGGAATAAACACGCAATCGCGCGCTTTTTCATAAGCATGAGACAGGCTCCAGCAAACAAGCATACGAACACTACTCGATGATTGTATCAAAAGCGGCGAGGCAAAAAAGGACTAGCCACTCTAACTCTGCAGATTCCTGGTTTTATTCCACCCTTCAC
>SEDW01000776.1 GCA_004193325.1 Pseudomonadota bacterium
TGAGACTTTACCGTACCCAGCGGAATATTGAGAACTCCCGATATTTCCTCGTGACTCAAATCCTCACAACTCGCGAGATGAAGACAAGTCCTTTGGGCTAAGGTGAGCTGCGCCAGTGCCCGTTCCAGATCAAGTTTGAGCCCGTCCGGCGCAGAAGGGGCTGCAGTGGTCTCGTCTTCGAGTGGATCCATTCGCCCTTCTTTGGACTTGAGGCGAATGGCCTTCCTCATGGCTATCGTCAAGACCCAGGATCGAAAGCTGCCCCCGTTGTAAGCGGCGAGCTTTTGGTAGACGATGATCCAGGTTTCCTGAGCACAATCATCAGCCAGTGTTTCATCGTTCAGTACCCGTCTCAGAAAGATCCGAAGTCCGGATTGATGATGGAGCACCAGTTGACGGAAGGCATGACGATCATCGTCTTTTAAGACTCTTCCAATCAAATTTGCTTCATCGAGTTTCATTTTTCTATCGACTTTGGTTTCGCATCGTTCAGATCTTTGGGTTGGGCATTTTTCCAGAGAAACAGATAAGCGAGTCCAATGAGAAAGGGCAGGATCCCAACGGCAGCCATCGGTTTGTCATGAGCGTCAGCCACGAAGAAAATGATAACGATAGAAGAGAGACCGAGTGCGATCAAAATCAGCGATTTGCGTAAATCGGAATCGGCTGTGGGCTTTTTTTTGTATTCGAGCGATTCGAGAAATGTTGCAGGTAAGGGATGACCGCTTTTAATCGATTCGTGAACAAGGAGCATGAGTTCTTTGCGTTTGCGATAAGAGTAGTAAGCGATGAAAAAGACCATAGCCACGAAGCTACCAAAGACCATGCCGGGTACTATGATCTGTTTGTTAAAAATGACTTCGATCGCACTCTCCGGCTTTTTCATCTGCATATGCATAATATCCGAGATGTCATCTGTCGACATGCGGGACAATATTTCGGGAGGAATATTCGAAAAGGCATTATGAGTTGATGGATCCATCAATTTGGATTGAGGCAGTGGTAATGCGTCGGGCTGAGCTGTCAGCGCGGGCTGGGTGTCGCTTGTCTTGGGCTCTAAGGCAGCTGGTTCTGCAGCAATAGCGTTGAGAGAATAGATCATAGTCAGGAGCATCAGGGCTCGTAGGATCATGGGTAATATCTTCAGCATGGCTTATCTCCTTAGGGAACTGAGTCTTCCCTGAGTTGAGACAGCGAGCAAGAGCTTTGGATGCAGTGGGTGAAAAATAATTCGTCAACTCGGTTAAGCTGCTAATAGTACGCGTAAAAAAAGTCCCCAGGCCAAGACCTGAGGACCTATATGAAGAAACGCCGAAGCGTTTACATCGCAAAGTATTTCCATTCCCAGTCGACTTCGGCAGCATTCACCCGGGCCGATGCCCATTTAAGAGTGATGATATTGAGTCCGGGAGGGGAATCAAAGAGCAGGTCGACCTGTCCTGTGGTTGGGGACATAGTGTCGAGCGGCTTACCGTTCAAAAAGACTTCCACGTTGGAGTCTTTGAGGACTTCGGCGACATCGATGCGAAGGTGAGCCTTCTTGCCAAGGAAGAGGCTGCCTGTATTGCGGCCATCGAGGAGCATGTTGTAGTAGCCCGCGATATTACCCCAAACGAGATCGCTTGCCGGATAGAAGCGGATATCGAAGTTATTTTTGGGCTTGTCGCGAAATGGATTTTCCGGGTCGAGGCCGACAGATTCCGCCCAGATTGCCGTCACTTCTTTATTGCTCAGGAGTGGGTTGCCGCGGCTGTCATCACCGGTCGGTGTTGCCGGCTCAAAGGGCATCCAAATGAAATCGGGGTGATTGTAGCGATAATTGCCAACCCATTCGCCGCCGATGACGTCGCCGTTGTCGTCGAGTTCGAGAACGTATTCGTAAGTCTTTTCCGAGGCGTCACTCACCTGTCCGGCGTTGCCAGGGATTTCATTGGTGGCGTTACGGTAGGAGATGATCATGTTGATCTTCACCCAAGAGCGAGCCTTGGGATTAAAGACCCAACTGTCGATCTGATCCCCAAGTTGAAGGGCCGCGACGGCTTGCGCCTCATCGAG
>SEDW01000777.1 GCA_004193325.1 Pseudomonadota bacterium
ATGGAGAACCTTAAAAAGGCCACTCCCCAGTCGCTTGAGATGTTAAAAAAGATGTCTCCGGGAATTTATAATTACAATAAGCGTCAGATGAAAATGTGCGCTTCGGACTACAAAGCGGTTTTAGCCAAAGCTCCTGTGCAAGCTCCAGCCAGCAAACCAGCTATAAAACCGTCGAAGTAATCCTCTTGAAGTTCGGGGGATTAAGCGCATATCGGGCTTAGTCCTCAACGCCTCGCTCGAATCAATTCTTACCATTTCCAGCTCGAATACGGGTGTATACGGTTCTTGCTGCGAGGCGATGAATCTTTGGCCCGCTTTGACCGAAAAGAGCTTGTGGGTCAATCAAGGAGAACGAGATGAATTTCATGCTTAGTGTTATGCTTCTGACTTGCACTCTCGCAGCTTGCTCGGAAAAGAGCGACTCGAATAAGGCTCAAAACAGTAGCGGAGCTAATTCCAAAAGCCAGACGACCCAACTAGGGAAGTTTGAATATACGGTAGAGGCTGCCAAGAAGCTCTCGGGAGCGGAAATATTCGACGTCGCCTATGATGCTGCGAAACATGCTTTGGGCATGACTCTAAGATATAAAGGCTGTAAAGCGGCTGTGCATAGCCTCGTGATGGGTGAAGCCTGTGCGGAATCCTATCCTCGCCAGTGCGGTGCTGCTATAGCATTGCCGGCGGATTACGACGAGAGCTGTGCTACAGCACAGGAAGAAAAATTGTCTGTGAGTCTTAGCGATTCGGAAGATGAGATGGTGCTCTTCGTCACCAATAAAGCTGCCAAAGGATCGTCGGTCCTGATCGATCGGACAGGTAAAGTCAAAGCTGCGACTACCCCACCCCAATAAGCCTTCGCCAATCATTTCTTACTTAAATAAAAGGCTGGCACCAAGTGATGCCAGCCTTAAAAAAACGTCATTTATTTCAGCAAGTGAAGAACGGAATGCTTAGAACTTATAAGCAGTCGTGAGATTCAAGACGCGGCGTGTACCGTAGAAACAGTCACCGAAGGTACGGCAAGCGGTGAAGTAGGTCTTGTCAGCCAGGTTATTGCCAGTTGCTGTGAATTCCCACTGGTCGCGAGCGTAGGAGAGGACGGCATCATAAAGGGTGCGCTCAGGAGTTTTAGTCACGTCCGCACCATCCCAAGACTCACCAACATATCGAACACCGCTACCGATTCCAAATCCACGGAGCGTATCGCCGAGGAATTTGTAGTTGACGAAGAGGTTAGCCATTTTCTCAGGAGCTGCTGCAAGGCGTTTGCCCTCGTTGCCGCCGACTGAATCTTTGGTGATTTCTGAATCGAGGATGCTGTACGCGAAGTTACCACTGAGGCCTTCGGCGAGGTCTACCAGGACTTCGAGTTCAGCGCCTTTGATTTCGACTTCGCCGATTGGTTTGGAGAAGTTTGGATTCGTAGGACTTGTGCCCAGACGATCCTTTTCTTTCAAATTGTAGTAGGCAAGAGTCGCGAGTGTTCGTGGAAGCTGGTATTTGACGCCGACTTCGATCTGCTCGCCTTTGCGTGGGTCGAATGATTTGTTGTTCTCATCCAGGCCAGTGTTAGGTGTGAAAGACTCGCTGTAACTCAAGTAAGTTGCGACTTCGGGAATCACGTCATAGACCAGCGCGCCCTTGGAAGTGGTGGCATCGGCGTCGACTTTATCGAAGGCGGTTCCTTCGTTCTTCGCTTTATCCTGACGAACACCAGCGATAAGAGTGAGGGAATCAAAGAACTTCGCATCAGCCTGGGCATAGATGCCAGTTTGCGATTGTTTATATTCAGGAACATCAGTCAATGTCGGAGCGGTGTAGTTACCGTAGACAGGCTTATAAGCATTGATAGAAGACGCAACACCGAAGCCGGTTGCTGAATCCACTTTGGCATTCTGATGATCCACTCCAAGCATCACGTTGGTCTTGGTCCCACCGAGGTCGAACTTGCCATTGACGTGCGCGTCGAGTGCGAGAGCATCAGTTTTGTTGTGATTGATCCAGCTCGAACGGGCGATGTCGCCAGTGACTGGATCAGGATTTGCGCCCCAGCC
>SEDW01000087.1 GCA_004193325.1 Pseudomonadota bacterium
GCCTTTAATTCAGCGTCCGCAATCCTTTCGGATTCCTGAAGGTTGTGCTGCAAGGTTGTGTCTCGAAAGACCAGAACCACGCCTTCGATTGTGCCTTCGTGAATAATCGGCGCTGCACTATCCTCAATGACAAACTCAGTCCCATCTTTGGCGATAAGAACCGTGTGGTTCGCGAGCCCGACGATTTTTTTCTCTCTTAGGACTTTAAGAATCGGGTCGACAGCTCGCTGCCTCGTGTATTGGTGGACGATATGAAATACTTTGTCCGCAGGCTGCCCCCTAGCCTCATCAACTGTCCAGCCCGTCAGTGCTTCCGCGACCGGATTAAGAAACGTGATCTTGGGTTCTGCCGCTGCATCGGTTGCTATAACCGCATCACCGATACCTATGAGGGTAGCCGATAGCCAGTCTTGACTCATCTGCAGTTCTTTTTGAATTTTCTTTTGTTCGGCGAGAAGAGTCACATACTCCTGAGTCAGCCAGTTGGAACGCCGATCCCCCTGCTCTTTGACTTTAATCTTATAGTTTTGAAAAAAATTCTTGAGTTCCGGGGTTTCGCTCAGCATCCCGGGAAGATTGGTTTGCACACGAAGATCAGCCTCGTAGGACAACTCGGGATGTGCCTCTGCCCACTGTAATGCCGTTTTATTATAAGCGATGAACAGGATCAGCAGATCATAATATTCCTGACCCAGGACTCTTTTGATTTCGACCGAGACTTCATGCGAATCCTGATTCAAAAAGATCGAGACGGCGCAATGGAGAATTGCGTTTTCAAGATCAGAATCTGCTTTAGGCCAAAGACCTTGAGTCCCCTCATGAGCGCGAAGCAGCGCGCTGTGTACCGCCAACTCATCGAAGCTCATAGCGGGCTGCTGGAGGATGTCCAAAATATCTGACGACCTCATACCGAGCGGTCTCAGGGTCGTGCTATGACACATAAGGCAATAGGGTACGAGGCAGTAGCGGCTCACAAGCGCAGCGAGCTTTTCCTTAAATAGGTCCGGAATAGGATTATCGAGGTAAGCAGTTCGAGTCTGATACCAAAGATTTTCTAGAACGATTGGACTTGATGCAGCGGGTTCGAAGAAAGGAGGAATGAATCCCAAGCGATCTTTAATCTGCTTAAAAACCACCTGACAAAGATCGTTTGGCACTAAGCCTCCCCATACAGTTTGCAATCGCATGTGTTTCAAATCTGCTAGGAAAGATCTAAGACTTCACAGGAAAGAAATCCATTCGCTTAACAAATGTGATCAAACACTTTTTCTGTAACTCACCGAGATATCGAATCAAATTTCTGTTTCAAACTTTGTTGAGCAACTGGGCGGATTCCGTGGTTCGGGGATGATGAAAAACTCTCTCCAATGCAAAAGCCACCAACACATTGTGTTAGTGGCTTTGCGATCTTCGAGCGAGAATGGCGTCCCCAGGGGGATTCGAACCCCCGTCGCCGCCGTGAAAGGGCGGTGTCCTGGGCCGACTAGACGATAGGGACGTACTCGGCTGAAGAAAAAGTGAGCCCTGATGGACTCGAACCATCGACCCGTACATTAAAAGTGTACTGCTCTACCAACTGAGCTAAGAGCCCAAACATGCATTAACTCAGGAAGTTTCCCGAAATCAACTGCACTTCAGAGTGCTTTCTTCTACGGATTCCGCCTGCCGCGGTCAAGACTTTTTTCACAAAAGAATTGAACGCATACAGTGCTTTAGACACCCCGCAAAAAACTTATTACCAAAAAGTATAGTGAATGTTCATGGGTACTTAGAGCCAGCCAGGGGATCCATGCTCATTGAAAAGACTTAAGATGCCGAAATCTTTCAAGTGGGTTATCGAGTTTGGGAGCGCACCATGAGTCAGGACGTCTACCGCATCTCCAAGAGCATCCGGGAAAAATTCAAGGTCTTCCCCTTGAAACCCGAGGATCTCGCGCGCCTGACCAATGTGGGTCTCGAGCACTTCGCCTATCTGAAGGAAGTGAAGGCTATCAATTTCTCGGTCTTCTTCCGGGTAAATATGGAGCTGCTTGAATTTATCACGCCCGAGAATTTCAGCCACGAACTTGTCGACCGCATCATCGCGGCTCGCAACAAAGAATATCAAAACCTCGACATCTGCGTTCGTGGGATCGACTTTCCCAAATTTCAGGCGCTCGTCGACACCGTCCGCTCGAAGAAGATTGCGACGCTGATGGAAAAAGACCCACACCTCGATCGAAAAACGATGCAGATCTTTGGCAACCTCTCGGGCGCGAGCCAGATGATTGTACGAGGCGGTATAAGCGCCTCTGTTGCGAAGAAAGCCAAGGCAAGCGCCAGTGAGCTCATCGACGGCCTCATGGACAGCCACGTGGCAATTGGAACGCTCTCGAGAATGGTCCTCGCCGACTCCACCCTCTACGATCACAGCGCATCTGTCGCAATGCTCGCCGGTATCATCGGTAAAAACCTCATGGGTATGTCAAAGATCGATGCCGAACGTTGCGCCAGGGGCGGTCTCTATCACGATGTGGGCAAGACCTGTGTGCCGAATTCGATTCTCAACAAACCCGGTAAATTTACTCCGGAAGAATTCGAAATCATGAAGACCCACACGACGCTGGGTTATGAAGAGCTCAAGAAAGCTATCCTGGAAGGTGCCCCGATCGAAGAGGAGGTCGCACTCGTTACTCTTGAGCACCACGAAAAGTTTAGTGGAGGCGGTTATCCCTACGGGAAAACGGGCCGTCGTGAGGATCGTGCTGACGGCATCAGCATCTACGCCCGCGTTGTGACGATTGCTGACGTCTATTCCGCCTTGTTAATGAAGCGGGTCTACAAAGATGCATACGATCAGAATCAGACACTCGAGATCATGCGCGGCAGCGCCGATCGCGATTATGATCCCTCGATCTGGAAGAAGTTCGAAAAGTCAGTCGACAAATCCCAGGTTCATTATAAAGAGCTCGACTCAAGACCTGTCGACCAGTCCAAGGGCCGGATCTTTCTTATGGACGACGATGGCTTTCATCAGATGGGCAACAAGAAGAAGACCAACGTTTCCTGATTTTTTCCAATTTTTGACGGCAAAGTCATTTGCCGTTAAAGAAATGGATCTTGAAAAGACCCTAACCCCCTCCCAAATCCTCATCCGCATCAAGGCCTTAGAACAATTTTTTATCCCACAAAGATTTTTCTCAAGCTTCCCCACATTTCAGGCCGAGTCTTTAATGACCTCTCAAGAAGAGGCTTAGAGGAGAACCAAGTTATGAGAAGTTACCGTCCGTTATTGTCTATCGCTCTATTCCTGTCCATTGGCGGATGTTCAGATTCGGCCCAGTTCAACAATGCAACTGCTTCGAAGGTTCTGAACGCCGAACGAATCATCAATCCTGATACCTCAGTCTTTGATCCCAGCGCCGATGCCTCCGCACCGACGATCGATCCTGCTACCGGTCTTCCTGTCGAAGGAACGGGTTCAGGTGAGATCAGTGACGATGGAACGAGCGTAAGTAACAGCGGCGGCGGCACAGGTGCCGGCGGTGCAGCAGGTCCTAGCGCACCTGGTAGCAGTGGAGGCGGCAGTACCGTCGGTGGATCAACTGGTCCTTCGCCACAAACAATCGCTGACAATGTAGAGAAACTGAAAGCGACTTGCGGCAGCGGTGTAAAGAAGACTCTGAAACAAAGTATTCACTTCCCCGAAGTCCAAAAATGCAGCTGGGGAACCAACGGCAACCTTGGTCGCAAAGACACTTATGTCCAGGCGATCGAAGGTCAAAGAGCCACAATCGAACTCCCAACCAACGCCCAACTCTGTGAACTTGGAATTGGTTCGGTGGCAACCACCATTCAGTATGATGACTTTATGCTCCTCACACTGAACAATCAGGTTCTCCTGACCAGTAACAAAGAGCTGCTTGTGGGCATGCAGGATGATGCGGCTTATGCCTGGGATTTCTCAAAGATTCGCGGCAAGCAGATCGACTTTGATGCAGCTCCCTACTGTCTTGGTGATGCTTCGCTCTGTAAGATTCCTGTCACTGATGTGAAAGGCGCCTTCCAGTTCAGTATCGACCCAAGCAGCCTTGGTAAACTGGCAGCGAACAGCGTCGACAAGAAAAAACTTGAATTCGCGCTCTATGCAACCGGTGACAACGACGATAGAGACTGCTGGCACACGGCGTTTACACTCGACTTTACTTTGAACTACGTAGAGTAATTGAGCCGCGAGAGAGCCATGTCTGAACTAGGCTCTCTCTCCTCTCCTTCTCTCTAGTTGATCTTCTTCGAAGCTTTATACTCAGCTGTCAGTCCCTTCAGCTTTTCCTTCTCTTCTGCAATCCTCAACTGAATCGCCTCACTCTCCGTCACAAGACTCGTCTCAAGGCTTTTTCGAGCCTCAACCACCCTTTGATACGCGCGCTCTTTGATGCGGCCGTTAAATTCATCATATTCCTGACCCAGCACCTGTTGAAGGCTCGTCTTCAGACGATCACTTAGATTCGACGTGAAGTTCCAATGCGGCGCCGGGAGTTTCCCCTGAGCATTGGCATCCATCTTCACGCTTGTCAGCGGGGCCAGAGATTCATCGAAGACTTTCTTCAAGGCCTCGCTCTCGGTATCGACCCGGTACATGACCTTGTCGAGGGTAGAACTCACGTTGATGATCACGGCATCTTTTTGCGCGAGATATTCGAGATTGAGATTCGCATCAGCCTGAGCAATGCCCATCCTGAGACTCGGCGTCTTAACAAAGTCGAGGTCCCTGACCGGATAGGAGGCGATGTTGAGCTGCAGACGATCATCGACCTGATTGTTGCGATGATCGATCTGAGACTCGAGCTGAAGGTTGGATACTTCGGCCTTTTTAAAACTCGCCTGCAGGCTCAACTGCGCAGCGTAGTGATTCGGTTCGCTGCTCAGATCCGTAACCCGCCCCGAGACATCCCCAAGGCTACCGTCTGGAGTTTCCTTCGAACTGATCTCAAGTTTTTTGACCCAGAGACGAGGCGGAAGATAGCGGCCTGTGAAGAAGAACTCCGTGCCCTGATCCCTGCCGTAAGACGACTGAAGAACCTGCTCCTTCTTTTCGAGCCAAGGCAGGAGCTTGAAGTAAAAATGATCGACGAATGAGAGAGCCGGACGAAGCTCAGGGGCACCGACCTCGGCTTCGATATTTTTGAATTCCAGATTCGGCAGTTTCACGTTCTGACGAATCACGGTGACATCGTGCGGCTGGAGTTCGACCAAAGTCTGAATTTTAGCAAGGAGAGTGTTACCCTCAGCCTTTACCTGCGTCTCGAGCTGCTCGAGTTCAAGACGGCTTTTCTCGAGCTGACCGATCATGATCTTCACATGAGCGTCTGCGTCTTTTTCCGAAGCCTGATTCACCGTGTTGCGAATCGCTTCGGTCTGCTCGTGATTTTCCTGGATCAAAGCGTCGAGCGCCTTTTTCCAGCCCGAGACTTCATTTTGAAATTCCGAACTCAAACCATTCTTGGCCTGAACCGAAGGTACGGCTGCCCAGGCTTCTTCCGCAGGCAATTCTGTGCGCGTGGGGTTCGAGAGGAAATCACTCGCGTAGGCAAGCGTCTGACTCGATTGCTTCGGAATAAGGGATTGCCCTTCGTTGACGGCTGGTTCTGGTGGCTGGAGAGAATTCAAATGAACTCCGGTTGCCGAACTGTCCGTGACAACGAGACGATTACGGAGAAGCGCGGCCCATTCGAGGTCGAGCTGCACCCGATCTACGGTAAACTGCACACGCCCGACTCGCGATGGATCATGAAACTCAAGCCTATCGAGTTCGATACGCGGCCCGTTGAAACGAAAGGCAGCTTTGCTGATATGAACATCCGCGCCGTGCAGTGCCGATAGCTTTTGCTGCACCAGGTTCTTTACGTGCCCGTCGAGACCAAAGAAGATGTAGGCAAGGGTCAAAGCCACGGCAAAGCCGAGATAGCCAAAAAAATTCCAACGTATCAATCCAGGTCGTCTCATCAGCAATCTCCTCCAGGAATTTAAGACCACTCAATAAGCCGGAGCCCGGCGACGAAGATTCCAGGCAACGTACGCCCAGAACGGGATCGTGAGTATTCCCAGCAGAAAAGCGCCGAGAACCATACTGTTATTAAAATGTGTCCAAGGAAGGACAGGTGCTTTGGCCATTTCTGTCCAGAAATGATCGAGAGCTGGTTCACGGAGGAGGAGAACCCCCACTTTGTCCATCAAAGGATCAAGGAGGAAGGCAGCGGCCAGCCAGGAGACAGCAAAGGAGGTCGCCATCCATATCCAGGGGAGCCTCAGAAAAATGATGGCCACCAAAAGCACTGCAACCTGCAAAGTCAGCCAGGTCGGGGTAAAGCCGAGCCAGCTGCCCCAGAGGAGTGCGAGCAAGATCTGTAGAAAAGAGGAACGTGAGCTATAACGGGGCTTTATCGCCATAGGGAAACACTCCGGCTGCGGGAAAAGCGAACATTTCCCGCTAATTCTAAGGCCCCAGGGCCTAACTCAGCAATATCTTTATCTCTCAGAGGGGATTTTATTTTTTTCCTTCACGATCCTAAATGTTGAAAGGCCCTCATCCGATAAGGCGGATATCGACGAGTCCGTTGCTGCATCTACGTCAGAGCCTGATTGCGAGAGGGAATTTTATGCGAGCCGATTTATTAATAAGTGCAATCCTCCTTTCATCCCTGATGATGAGTTGTACCAAACCAACGAAGTCTGCGGCAGCAGCCTACAAAGAAAAATTGAGCGGCGGCGGCAGTGCCAACGTCGAGCCTACCGATGAAACAGGTGGCGGCGAAGAAGAAACCGGCGGTGGTGAAGAAGAAACTGGCGGTGGCGAAGAAGAAACTGGAGGGGGCGAGGAAACCGCTGCGGAAGGCGATGTTGCCGAGGGCAATAAGCTTTTGACGACTTGTGGCGGCTGTCATCCAGCCAACGGCGTGACTCTTAATAAAGCAGCTGTGAGTCGACTCGATGAGGCCTTCACAGGTGCCCAGAAACAAACACACGGTGGATTCACTGAAGCGTTTGAAGACAAACGAGCCGACCTCGAAGCGGCGATGAACGCCAAATAATTCGCAATCAAAGAAATGAATCGGCCTTCGCGGATGCGGAGGCCGTTTTTTATTGTGCGGAAAACCAGGAAACATTCACCGCACCATGATCCGCAGTCTGCTCACCGAAGGCTTTTAAATAAGCAGAAAGTCTGTAATCCAGACTCTCAGGCCCTGGATCAAGAATAATGCAGGCCGCGTGAATGTTGCTCTTACCCTTCATCATCACTTCCATCATCCCATGACCAAAAAAACTAAACCGCTCGGCATAACACTCGACAAGAAGTTTTTTCGCCTCATCATCCCGGCTTTGTATCAAGGCTTCCACCGGCCCACGTTCAAGATTCTCCGGCAGATCGAAAACGATTCCGCCCTCATCAAAGCAGGTCATGCGATCGAGCAGTGGACAACGCTTTTGGCGATCATGAGTCTGCCACCAGGCTGTTTGAATTTCGTAAGCACGGCGATGCAGATGATATTTGCCAAGAGGAAAATTAATCCAGATGAGCGCATTAAAAAAATCGTGGAGGTTGGCAATGCGAGTCGGAATTTCTGACTTCTCAACGATCGACGCTTCATAGCTCCGGCCGGGAGGCGCATCCTTTTGCTTTCGTTTGGCTCTTTGACCCAATTTAATTTCGGGAGTGAAGGAGAGCTGCTGATCAATGGCTTCCCATATCTGTTTCGACTCCGCTGCCTCTTGCCATTCCTTCGGAGAAGGCCAGTCCGCTATGTCGCGCAGAAAAGGCACGTCCTCAAGCAAGGGCTCGACTCTGTGAAGACTTTGGAATCTGTGCCAATCCTCAAGAGGAAAGGGGTCGGGCGGACGCATGAGGCGATTCTCCAATATGGGAAAGAGATAGATATCATAGCGATCACGAAAAAAAAGCCTGGATTGACATCCAGGCTTCCCATGAGAAAATTGCTTCGAAAGGTCTTACCATTGAGCGCGAAGACATCGGAATCTCTCCGCCTCTTTCACGACTATAGACTGCCTAAACAAAAGGATCTGCATCCTAAAGAACGAACTGTTCTGTGAAGGCATGACTCCCCAAACAGCCTCTTTTCGTTATGCGCTCGAATGGCCGGATTTTATCCACAGCTCCAGTGGAAAAGTCCCTGCATTTGAGTCCAGAGTCCCTGATAGTATTGCCTTGTACAGAATTGCTTAGATTTTGATCAGGACCTATTTCTGACGTTTTATAGCCAGACAACGAATGTCAAAATGCGAGATCCGGACTGGACAAGTAGGTAAGTCCTAAGCTAGTAACTTCTGTCGTATATATCTGAGGGATAGCTATGCAAGACCATGAACAACGCTTCGGCGGTATCGGCCGACTCTACGGACAAAAAGCCTGGCAGAAGATCAAGTCGATGCATGTCGCGGTGATCGGTCTCGGCGGCGTCGGCTCATGGACGGCAGAAGCTTTCATTCGCACGGGTATCCAAAAGATCACGCTCATCGATCTCGACGAAGTCTGTATATCCAATACCAACCGTCAGCTGCATGCTCTCGATGGCAACATCGGCAAGAGCAAGGTTGAAGCGATGAAAGAGCGCATGCTCCT
This sequence comes from Pseudomonadota bacterium, assembly GCA_004193325.1. GTDB lineage: Bacteria > Bdellovibrionota_B > Oligoflexia > Oligoflexales > Oligoflexaceae > Oligoflexus. Next base: position 8,618 of record SEDW01000087.1, read on the forward strand.
CATCAATCCCCACGCCGAGATCGAATGCATCGTCGATTTTTTCACGCCTTCGACGGCCGAAGCCATTCTTGCGAGACCTTTCGATGTCATCGTGGATGCAATCGACAGTGTCGATAATAAATGCCTTCTCCTGGCCGAATGTCGCCGACTGGGCCGGCCTATTGTAACCTGCGGAAGCGTCGGTGGTCGTACGGATCCAACTCTTATTCGTCGATCGGATCTGAATGAGACGACCAATGACGGGCTTCTTCGAAACGTCAGAAAAAAGCTTCGCAAAAATCACGACTTTCCTGGAACAGGGCTCCTCAATATCCCGGCAGTCTTCAGTATGGAAGTCCCGGTCTTTCCGAACGCCTCGGGAGAAGTTTGCCCCACTCGCGAAAAAGGCGTAAATTCCCGAATGGATTGCAACACAGGCTTTGGTACCGCCAGCTTTGTGTCAGGCGCACTCGGGTTTGCCGCAGCGTCGGCTGCCCTGGACCTCCATTTGAATGGGACAAAAGATGAGCTTGAATTGGATCGACGCGCATTGCCATCTGAGTGATCCGGGTTTTGATGAAGATCGAGAGACACTCTATCGCGAATTGATCGCGCGTGACATCAAAGGCCTAGTCCTCGCCGGCACCGATCCCGACGACTGGAATCGGCAGATTCAGCTCAAGCCTCCCCTCCCCCTCCGCATCGCCAAGGTTTTTGGAATTCATCCCTGGAATGTGGACAGCATGTCCCATGAGGATCTCGATCAGGCGATGAGGACTCTCGAATCGAATCTCCCGCACTGTCAGGGCCTCGGTGAAATGGGTCTCGATTACTTTCGCGCTAAAAGTCCTGACGAGGATCTCGAGCTCACAGTCAGTCGTCAGGCACAAATTCTTGGCGATATGTTCCCCGTCTTGAAAGGATAAAATTATGGACTACCGCTATAAAAGCCTCGATCTCTATATGGTGCCACTTCGCTCCGATAACTATAGCTACATTATTCATGATCGTGAGACGAAGAAAACGCTCGTCATCGATCCAAGCGAAAACGAAGCGCTCGTCACATTCATCAAGGATAAAGGCTTTAGTCTTGATCTCATCATCGATACGCATCATCACGACGATCACACGCATGGCAACATCAGTCTGCAGGACATGTTTAAGAGTGAGATTATCGCATCCCGATATGACCAGGATAAAAACCGGATTCCAGGACAGGTGGGAAGAACGCTGAAAGACGGCGATCGTTTTGAATTCTCGGGCTACCATTTCCGTGCGATCAGCACAGCTGGGCATACTTTGGGTCACGTCTGCCTCTTGCTCGAGGAAGCCAACTGGCTCTTCTCTGGCGACACACTCTTCGGTCTTGGCTGCGGGCGGCTCTTTGAAGGCACGCCTGAGATCATGTGGGAGAGTTTGCAAAAGCTTCGTGCTTTGCCTGATGACTCTCTGGTCTTCTGCGGGCATGAGTACACCCTCTCGAACGCCCGCTTTGCGCGGCACGTGGCCTCTAATCTCCCTGGCCTCAAAGGCTACCTCGATTCGCTGGAAAAGAGATTTAAGGAGGAAGGACGTACAGTGCCATCACGCCTCTCAGATGAGAAAGCCTTCAATCCTTTTCTTCTCGCCGATCATCCGTTTTTCAAATCATTGGGCGATGATCCAGCGGCTGTATTTGGCAACTTGAGAAAACAAAAAGACAATTTTAAATAACACCCCCCTCGCTATCGCCTTTGGTCCTACCCGGAAATTCCAGCCCCTTTGACATTGAGATCAAAGGGGTAGGCATTTGGAAAAATCTCAAGCAATCAAGTCTCGACGAAAGGATGACGATAGTAAGGACAGCACAGATCTATCCAAGGGAAGGTCTCTATGGTCTCGTCGAAAGTCGTGGTCTATAACCCCAGACGCTGGTCGAGCGGCATTGTCAGCACAATGCCCGCCACCGAAGAGCTGCGCGCTCTCCACGCGGAGATCTGGAGCATGAGCCGCACGATCGATATGAGCCTTGCCGACCTCGATAGAGCCGTTGAGAACTGGATCACCACAGATCAACGCCTCAGGTTGAGCCTTAGCCCCGAAGGCAAGGTGCTCATCCATCACCACGGCGTTCGACCGCAGATCCTCGATTTAAGAGACGAAGAATCCTTCGCTAAAGAAAACCCCTTTTTCTGGCAGATCTCCGTCGAGAGAACTGCTGATAGAATTAAGCGCATTGAAGTCCTCTTCCGAGGCTGCATTGGCCCGGACGCGCTTTTAGCTGCAGCTTTATTCGGAGCTTCCGAAACCGAACATTTCAACATCTTTTCTCATGTCCC
>SEDW01000778.1 GCA_004193325.1 Pseudomonadota bacterium
TGAACGCTACTCACGTTCCACGAGTTCAGGTTTCTGTTGAAACTGGACGCATTCTCAAACATCGCTCCCATGTTGATCGCTGAAAGTGGCGTCCAGGCGCCGAGGTCTTCGTTGAACTGTGTAGCCCCTCGTAGAAAGCCTTCGAAATCGACAACCCCACTCACATCCCAGTTGCCCATGTTGGGCACGGTGGTTAGAGCTGCGCAGTACTGGAACATGCGTTTATAGCTGCTAATGCCGAGGAGATTGGGGATGTCTGTAGCAGTGATGGTCAAGTGATCCGCACCGTTGAAATATTCACCAATGTCGGTGAGTCTGAAGACCGCCCATTTCGAGATGTTGGTAATTTTGGATTTGTCGCCCGCGTTATTAAACTGCCAGCCTGTGAAGGTTCCGTTGATCGTCACAGTATAAGTTCCGGTCGCCGCGTAGCTATGTGTTGCCGCCGCCGCATTCCATGACGTAATGATATCGTCGCTGCCGTCGCCCCATTGCACGACGAAGTTGTAGGTTCCGCCTGCGACAAGTGGGAGTTTGATGCTTTGATTGTTCGTAACACCCGGGTAATCCGTTTTCCAGGCGGTGGTGAACGCCGGAGCCGTTATGTTGAGTTCGCCTGTCGTTGCATCCGTGCCGACGTTTGCATAAATATCGGTCGCTGTAGCGATGACGTTATGAGAACCAAACCCAGTCATAACCAGAGTGTTATCGGCAATGCTCCAGGTGCCATCACCATTGTTCACGCCCGTGTAGGTTCGCGAGTTGAGCGAAATCGAGATCGTTGCAGCTGGATCATTCACAGTCCCTGCTAGTGCTGGGGTCAAGTCCGTAGTGGATTGTGAGGTCACAGTGATCGTCGGAACCGTTGCATCACGGATGAAAGACTGGGATTTCCCGTAGACGTAATTCGATGCAGCGTCTTTGAGACGAACACAGACCACATAAGTCCCATCAGTCGTGACGGATGCTGCGGTTGGAATTGCTGTCGATGCATAGCTTTGACTGCTGTCGCATATAATCGCCGGGCTGGTTTCGATTGTGGCTACTGTGTAGTCCTCTCCCGTTTGCCCTGTGGCCGAGAGAGTAAAGAGAGGGTTGGTCGCATTTCTTTCAATGAAGTTAACGTTGCCATTTGAGGCTTCGTTCGCTCGGTTTAAAGATGTGAACACGGGAACACCGATATCTCGGGTCACTGCTACGGCTTTGCCGTAAGTTGTATTGCCTGCTGCATCACTAAGGCGAACGCAGACCGAGTAAACTCCATCGCTGCTCAAGGAGGCAGGTGTTGGGATGCTGGATTGGTTGTAGGTTCCTGAGGATGTACAACTAAGGATTCCGCCACTGTCGTTGCCGACCGTGGTATAGGCCACAGCTGAGTAAGCAGTTGCTGTCAGAGCCCAGAGGTCGCTGGTCAGAGCTTTTTCGCTGTCATTGATAAATCCGTCGCTAGCCGCATTGGCAAGAGCGAGCGAGGTAAAGTTAGGGTGCGCCACATCACGAATGACCTGAGCGGATTTTCCGTAAGTCTTGTTGCCTGCGGTATCTGTTAGGACAACACAAGTCGCGTAAGTGCCGTCAATCGCGACTGAAGAGATTGTTGGTAGAGCGTTGCCATAGGTCTTGCCGCTATCGCAGCTTATAGGGGTGGAATCATCGAGTGGAACAGTATAGCTGCTTGAGACCTGGCCTGAGGCAATTAAGGTGTAAAGCGCTAAGACCGAGCCTTTATCCGCATCATTAATATAGCCATCGGCCGCTTCGTTCGCTGCAGCCAAAGAGGTGAAAACTGGAGCAATTACATCCCGGACGATCGAGTCCGATTTTCCATAGACTGTGTTGCCAGCCAGGTCCGATAGCTTCACGCACGTGACAAAGCTGTTGTCCGTACTCAAGGTCGATGGCGTAGGAATCGACGACTGATCGTAGGTGAGCGATGCGCTACAGCTGAGAGTCGGCGGCTCTGCAGTCGCAGGCGTGTAGGACGTGTTATCCTGCCCCGAGGCGGACAGAGTCCATAGAGCGCTGGTCAGAAGTTTCTCGTCATCGGTAAT
>SEDW01000088.1 GCA_004193325.1 Pseudomonadota bacterium
CTTGTCGAAACCCTGAAGATGACTCATGGCAACGTGAGCAAGGCTGCACGTACGGCTAAGAGAAACCGTACAGACTTTTACAAACTCATGGCTCGCCATAAGTTGAACGCCGGTATGTTCAAATCGCAGAAGCAAGTAAGCGCTGCTGAGTAAAGATGGATAGGAAATTTTGCGAAATGCAAAATTTCACTTAGCGCTTTCTTAGAAAATGAAACGAACTGAGAAATAAAACGCAAACAGAGTAAAAAAGTTTTTGGAAAAATTTTCTGCTGTGGTAATTACGAAATGTTCCTAATGCGGTTTACTGAATTAGGACATTTCATTTTTCGGAGGTTTTATGAAAAAGCTATTGGTTGCTACTCTTCTCGTTTCTGGCGTTTCTTTTGCTGCTCCAGCTGATTTCAAAACTCTTGACAAAGACGCTGACGGTTCAGTTACAGCTGAAGAAGCTGCTGGCGACAGCGAGTTGACTTCACACTTCGCAACACTTGACAAAAATGCTGACGGCAAACTCAGCGCAGACGAGTTCAAAGCTCACGCTGCTCCTGCTGCTCACGGCAAAAAAGGCCACGAAGCAAAAAAAGCTAAGTAATTAGCTTTCAGCTTTGCTGATCAAGAAGGCGCTGGTTTCGACCAGCGTCTTTTTTTATTGGGCAAAATCTTCTGAAGAGTTTGATGATGAACGAAGAATGACGATCAAGCTTTAAGGAAAGGCAGGTGAAGGCTTACACGGGTTCCGAGTCCTGGGTCCGATTCGAGGCTGATCGTGCCGCCGAGGGCATCGACAAGTTTTTTCACATAGGAAAGTCCGAGGCCCGATCCCGACGAAATCGGATTGGCCTGATAAAAGAGTTCCATCGATCTTTGCAACTGATCGCTCGTCATGCCGATCCCCTGATCACGAACCTCGATCTTAAGGGGGCAGATGAGGGATTTGGCATTGGTCTTCGCCGCCAGGCTCAAGACGAGGCTGATAGGCCCCTTAGCGTCGAATTTAAAGGCATTGGAGAGGAGCTGGTTGATGAGGTGAACCAATTTCTCCCGATCCCCGACCAGCGTCTCAGGGATCTCTTCCGAGACATGGATATCAAGGGCGGTCTCTTCGAGAGCCCATCGCGCTTTAATCGCCTCGCCAACCTCAGCGATCGAAAATTTTCCCTTTTGAAATCTAAAGTCAGTCCTATCGAGCTGGGTATAGGTAAGGATGTCTTCAATGGTGCGCGCCAGACGGAGTGTGGAGCGATGGGAGTTCCGGATAATCTGCAGGGCTTCATCATCTTTTTGCTGCTCGAGGATATCTTCGAGCGTGAGGAGGATCACATTCAGAGGTGTGCGGAGCTCGTGACCGATGATGCTCAAAAATTCCTGTTTGGCCTCGGCTGAAGTCTGAGCCGCGGCATTGGCTTTTTTCAGGACTTCAAGTGCTTCCCGATGTTTCTCGTGCAGGGAGAATTTCTCCGCGAGATTCATCACCATCTGTTTCATCTCGGTGAGTTCAAATGGTTTCGAAAGAAAGAGGTATTTATCATTGGCACCGAGTTCGGCTGCGATCTCGTGCCAGGAATAATCCGAGTAAGCCGAGCAGATGATGATTTCGGTGTCCGCTTCGATCTCACGGATTTTTTTGATCGTCTCAAGTCCGTCCCAACCTGGAGGCATGCGCATATCGACGAGGGCGACAGAGTAGGGACGGCCTTCCGCTCTCGCCGCCCTGACCATTTCGTAGCCTTCTTCGCCTTGAAAGGCAGAGTCGATGACCAGGCTTTCCAGTCGGTCCTTATAGGGATGGGGCGCCTTGCTTGCACCAAAGAGATCCTTCGTCAACGCCTCGAGTTTACCCTGGGTCCGAAGTTCAAAGATGCTGCGTATGTTCGCGTGGATTTCCGCGACATCGTCGATGATGAGAATTCGAGTCTCATGCATAGACTGTTTCCCCCTCGTGCAAAAGGCCAGGCTCTCAATGTCTGAAGAGCGACATGATGATTTCGACCAGGATCAGCAAAACGATGGCCATCTCGAGCCAATAGAGACGACGATCACGAACGGTATCGACGATGACTTCAAGCGTCTGTTGGATGAGGTGGAGTTTATATTCCAGCGCCTGAAATCTTTCCGGCAAATCGAACATGGCGCGAATATCACCATAGATGTCATCCATCACCTTGTCTTCCCAAATCAGGTCGGGCTTGTCCAAGAGGTGGAGAACGCGGATGACCGAACTCCTAAGGGACAGCGAAGCCGCGATCTGGCGGTTGATGGGAGCGGGCATAACACCGAGGGTGCCTGTTTCCCGAAGCTGCTTGAGCAAGGCATCGACCTGGCTCCAGGATTCCTCGACGAGAGACTCGTAGTATTCCATCGAGGTCGACTGCGCGAGCGTCGACGCAATGACTTCCATGCGGTCGTTCGAGAGGCGATCGATGAGGAGGCGGTTGAATTCGACGATCGCGGGCCCCGGGCGTTCGAGCACCGCAAAGGTCTCGCTGAATCTTGGCTTCAGGCCTGGGATGGACGAGAGGTCGAGGAGTTTTTTGAGTTGAACGCTCTGCTCGTCTTCGGACACATTCCAAAAAACCACAGATCCATGATTGAAGATAAAGATATAGCCCTCATCACCAATTTTATTGATGAGAGTGGCTCGTGGATCGATGGAGGATTGATCGGCCTGGTAGGCGGCAGCGACTTCGGTGGTGTTGATGCTGTGAGAGAAAACGAATGAGCGCAGGAGGTGAGTGCGGCTCGTATCCATAAAGGCAGTTCCTTGCTCTGATGAATGTGTTCCCATTCATCATACCGGTTCGAGGGACAAAGCAGCAATACGAGCTTTAATCCCCCGGCTGGGCTTAGGATTGCCTCATAAATTAATGAGCCATACCTTCTTCATATTCGAGCGATTTAGTGATTTCCTCTTTCCACGAGGGAGTGGTTGTACCCTGTTTCGCGAGGCGAAGGGCCTGATCACCATAATCCTTCTTGGATTGCTGAACCTTGCTTACCTGAAGCTGTTTGAAGACCTTGAAGCTGTTCACGCGGTTCGGCCCAAGGGTTTCAGCGATCTGAATCTTCTCAATGGCGTCCAGAGCCTGTTTGGCGATCGTGGTGAGTTTGAGCATCGCCGGGGCACAGTAGGATGTGATACCGACTTGGCAAACATTCAAGTAGTTTTTACGCTCATCTTCAAAGCGGCCGTAGTACTTCTTCACAGTGCCTTCGGGGTCTCTAAGCTGAAGGTTATTTTCGTTGTTGACAATGACCTTGCCTAAAATTTCCGCACGTCGGTAACGGATGTAGCCGATCGATTCCAGAACTTCTTTGGAATTTTTTGAAATCGCGAGCAGCTTCGGCTCGATGTCGTTCATCGCTTTCAAATCTTTGCTGTTCGCCACGTAACGGCCCATAAAGGCGAAAGCGTGGTAACGGGCAGGATCCGTTGGGCCCGAGAGTTCGATGATGCGTTGCGCCGAACTGTAGGCGGTCTTGGCTTCACCGAATTGATCTTCGATTTCCATGGCGCGCACGGCACCTTTGAGCTGAAGATCCTTTGGCACTTTAGCCGACATACTCTGATCGGTGTAGAGGCGTGAAGCCCAGCCGTAGAGCTTACGTTTGAAGTAGAGTTCTGCAGCCATCACCCGGATCTGTGGGACGTTGGTTTCGTTTTTATAATCAGCCAGATATTTTTGGTAGAAGTAGAACGCGTATTCCCAGGTGTTGCGGTCCGCAGCAGCCCAGTCGCTCGCTTGCAAAATAAGCTTGGCACGCAGCGGGTATTTCGGGAATTTCTCAGTGATGTTTTTACAGACGTTAAGCGCTGGCACTAATTTGTTCAAACCCTTATAGGCGAATGCCAGGGAATGACCAGCCGATGCAAAGCGTGGCTCGCTTGGAAAGACGATCGAGAATTCTTCGAGATACTTCACGGCTTTTTGGAAATTGTTTTTCGCGAGAGCCTCGGTGCCGCCCTTGAACAAAGCATCTGCAAGCAGAGGCTTATAGTTAAGGACTGCGCCTTTGACTGTTGGGTTTACTTTTTTCGAGGCGAAGAGGTGGCTCATGTCGACGACATCGTCCCAACGTTTCGCTTCGAAGAATTCATTGAGGAGAAGGCCGCCTGCTTCCATCGCAAACTTATTGTTTGGATTGGTTCTTAGACCTTTGACCCAAAGGGCTTCCGCGCCTTTAACGTTACCGAGTGAGCGCTGGAGGAGACCGATGTGAGCGAGCATGGTCCAGTCATCGCCATTTTTAATGGTCGAGACTGTTTCATAGATGGAAAGGAGCTTGGTGCGCTCGGGCAATTTCTCTTTGGATTTATCAGCAAAATCAGGTTGAGCCGGCCAGTTGGCAAGTTGGCTTTGCGCTTCGATTGCGAAGAGATAGTTTTTCAGAGGCTGATCTTTAGCGATGTCGAGGTAGGTCTCAACCGCTTCGTTGTACATTTTCATACTGCGGTAGAGGAGAGCGATTTTGCTCTTTAGGCCGTAGGCGATTGGACGTTCGCTCTCAGTCTTCAAATACTTTGAGGTGAACTGAATCGCCATCGTCTGCTGAGGTTTGGTCGCTTTAGGATTCAGAGCCGTGTCGAGAGACTGATCGAGAACTTTGCGATAGGAATCGCCAAGTGCGCCCCAGAAGCCTTTTTTGCCTTGGTTTGCATACTTTGTGCGAAGGATGGTGAAGCTCGCTTCGAGTTCGCCGAGGTTTTGTGATTTTTGGTAGACGAGCAGATCGAGTTCCCAGATGCGGGCGTCGATGGCTGCGAGTTGCGCGTCGCCTTTAGGATAAGCTTCCGCGATTTTTTTATAGAGTCCGGAAGCGAGTTTGTAGTTTTGGGCCTGGAGTTCGATCAAAGCGTCGCGTTCACGGAGAAAGTCGACCGGAGCGATTCCAGGAAAGCCTTCTTTGAGGAAGGAGGGGACGCGTGCGGTGGCTGACTGATTGGCTTTGGTCCAGATAAAGGCGGCACTGTTCATGACCAGGTGCTGCAGGCCGATCGGCATGCCGCGAGCGAGTTGAACGGTGTAAATGAGTTTGCCTTCAGCAGTTGGTTTGACAGTTGAGAGGGGCGCGCCGTCAGCATCCAGGCCGTATTCAGAAAGGGCTTCGCTGAGTTTGATGGCGATGCGGCCGTAGATCGAGACTTCGTTGGAAATTTTGTTGATGGTCTGGAGGCCCTGGACAGCAGTTGCCGGGGACATGGCAAGGGAATAGCCAACGAGGAGATCGATCGAAGTGATCATATCCTTATTGTCTTTGAGTTTGTCTTTCAGGGGAATCAGATCCGAAATTCCGTCGGTTCCATCGGTGCGGATGAATTTACCGAGTTTGGAATAGAACTGAGCCTGCGACGCGAGACTTGGGTTTTTGCTGAGTTCGGCGTAAGTGGCTGCCGAGCGTTCCAGTTGTTCGCCAAGACCTTTGATGCGGTCGCGGTTCTCTTTGAGCTGGGTATGACTCATAAAGTACTGGAGCAGAGCCAGCTGGTCTTTATAGAGGGTGTTGTTCGTCGCAATCTTCCCGTCCTGCTCGCCTTGGTTCTTCACCGCGTCCTGCGTGACGGAATAGAGCTGATTCGCTTCTTCCTGGGAGCCGAGCTTTCTCGAATCCTTTTCCATCGCCGAAAGGCTCAGGAGGAAGGGGATGTTGAGCGAGAGCTCGTGACTAATGATCGGTTCATAGCTTTGACCCAGCTTCGCGTTTTGCGCATAGATCTCGGTGAGGTTCAGGGAACCAACTAAGATCAAGAGGAAGCTTAGAATTTTTGCTTTGGTCGTCATACTTTTCTCTATCTTGGGTAAGAAACGTAAACTCGTCTGCTCGTCCTATCGGAGGGCCTGATCGAAACCTTAGTAATGTCATGTGGGGGAAGTCTTAAGGGCTGAAGATTATTTGAGTTCTGTTTGCCAGGATAGACCGTAGGTCGCGCCTTGGCTGCTGGCTTGAAAGATAGGACGAAGGCTTTGCGCGATAGGGGCTTGGCTGCCCATGTCGGCATTTTTGTTGCTTGGGCTTTTATGGAAGAAGATGGATTCGGTGATACTGGCGATCCAGATCACACCAAATCCTGCGAGAGCGAGATTTTTCTGGTCCTTCACTTTTTTGATGAAGGCATTGTTCTCAGAATAAAAGGCATTGCGCTGCTCTTCGGTAAGGCCTTCTTTATTCGCGACCACGCCGTTGAGCGAGGAGCGATCCTTAATCGTTTTATCAGCGTCCATCATACTGTAGAGAGTAAAGACCTGGAGGGCCGCGACACCGCCGCCGAGCCAGTAGGAATCGTTGTGAAATTGGGGGAATCCAAAGGGTAAAAACTGAGTGAAAGATAATTTTCTCGACTTGTCATCGACCACAACATTCGAATCGGAAAGACCCATAATGCTCTCCGAGCCTTTGACCTTGGCGCTTTTCTTTTTCGCTTTCGGTTTGGGGCTTGGGTTTTGTGCCTGAGACTGCGTCTGGGTTTGGAATGTGGGTTTGGATACCGCGACTGGCGCCGGCTTTGGCTTCTTTTTGATCTCAGGACCCATGCGGGATTTAATGGAGACGAAAAATGAGATGACGCTTGGATCGAGGACATCTTCCGATTCAATGGCGATGCTACGGTCAGAATTAAGGGCCGAGACAAAGCTCGTCTGTGCGTTTTTCTTGTCGCCGCGCATGTACTGACAGATGCCGATGAATTTGAGGAGCACGGCTTTGTCTTCGTCGGCAGTGGCTTTTCTAAGAGCATTTTTAAACTGGAGCTCAGCGACAGGGAACTGATTTCGAACATAGGACTGGTATCCATCTTCGAAAGTTTGGGCCTCGGCCGGCAAACTCATCAAAAGAAGGCCCAGTATTAGGCTCAGAAACCAACGTATGGTCATTCAAGACTCCTTGTCCTAGGGTAAGCTTTCGGAAGAAAAAGCTTTCACCTGAGTTAGGTCCTTGTTTTTTTTGGTAACAGCTCAAGACGGCTTTGGGCAAAGACTTGGAACAAAAAGATCTTTTCGGTGGATTTGTCATCGCCTTGATTCAAGTTCCCGGGTTTCACTCCGATACCCCAGTTGGTCCTGATCAATTGCTAAGGGGGGCTTTCCGATGGCTGATTCCTATTCTGGTGACAAGATTCTCGCCCGTCAGCGCGTTTGCGCCAAGTGCCGGTCCTTTGTCACGCTCGAGAGAATCAACGAAAAGCAGTTCAGTTGCCCTCTCTGCGGCCAGCGTTTGAATGCCTATGTTGATCTTCAGGGAAAGATTTCCTATCGGGAAATCGCGGCCTTGGTCCACAACCAGCACGAGGCGGCCAAGGCCAAACGAAGCTCCTAAATTAATGAAAATTACCTGAACGTTTCCAGCGATATACCGCTTTTAAATCTTCGCAAAAATCCACTCTAAGTCATCGAATTCATTTCGCAAATCTTTTATTTCTAAAAAGCGCTAAGGCCCGGCCACCGTCGGGCCGATAAATTTTGTGAAGAACTAGTCGGAGAGAATCCATGGCCTTATTGAGACCAGCTATCCTAACCCTATCCCTGGCCCTGCTAGCCTCGTGCAGTAAGGCTCCGACCCGTGTGGCGTTAGGCGGCAGCGGCAATTCCAGTGGTATTCCTCCCGGCACCGAGATCGACGAGTTCGTTCCCGCTGAGAAGCTGACCCTTGGTTCGGTTGCAGCTGACGAGACGAGTCAAAAATCCTTCGACTTCGCCAAGCCGAGTGAGATTGCCTGGGCTTCCGCCTCGGAAGTGGTCATGGCTCACGCCGACGGCAAAAGTATTTCCTTCGATTTCAAACAATCGCGCTGGTCATCGGTTCATACGAACCCGACCCTTGCCGAATATACCTCGCTCTACGACTTTCGTTCGGCTGGCTTCTATGGAACGACGGCCGATGTTCTAAGCTTTCGCGTGGGTGAAGGATTGATCGCGAGGCTGAACGCTCCGGATGGCTTTGCCACTGCGGCAGCTCTCGGTATCAACCCTGGGTTTGTGGCTTTCGCGGATAGCAATGGCTTGAGTGCTATCGTTTCGGGTGGGGAGACGGCTTCACTTTATCCGCTCACTGGCGCTCCTGACGGAATCACACTCCTGGCTCCTTGTAATAAACACTGTTTGCTCTGGGGCTTCAACGGCTCCAAGGTCTTTATCTACTTTGCCCAGACGGGATGGAGAGCGATCGAACAGGATATCGTCCTGCCAGCCGGTGAGACAATTTCCCGCATGGCGATTCGTTTTCGTGACACCAACAATCCAATCGCCGCCGAGAGTATCATCGTTCAAACTGCCAAAGGCACTCTCTATGCACAGGTTGCTGGAACGGTGAAAAAGACCGATCCAACCTGGGCTGAAATCAAAGTCATCTCGGATCGTTTTTGTGCGACCTGTCACATTGATGATGGATTCGAAAAAGAGGCGACCTGGAAATCTTTGAAGGGTTCTATCGTCACCCGATTGAAAATGGCTCCCGGCACCAAAGGTGCGATGCCTCCGACTGAGACGAACATTGGTAAAGAGATGAGTCAGGGCGAGCGCGATGTGATTCTTGCCTGGATCGAAAAGCAAGAGCAGATCGATCGCGGCGAGATCGGTGGAACGACGGACCCCGTCGTCGATAACTCAGACACGACTGGCGAACTCAAAACCTATTCGGAAAAATACTGTTTATCCTGTCATACCGATGCCAAGAAGAATGCGTTCTGGAAGGCGAAGAAAGCCGATTCGAAATCTCGTATCGAATCTGGAAACATGCCGAAAGGACAAACGATGTCCGCTGCTGAAAAGGCGAAGTTCATCAGCATTCTCGACGCAATCAAATAAGATTTCTGGCATAAGGGAAGCCGGAGGTACTGCGATGAATAAGACTGTGGCAATTGTCGGCGCGGGTGCGGTGGGGCAGATGATGGCTTATCTTCTGCAGAGAGCGGGATTTACTGTTCTGCTCTTCGGTAGGGAAGGGGCGCTGAATCTCTCAGTGTCGGTCGTAATTGGCGAAGAGTCGGGGCAACTTGAGATTCGTTCGCAAAATGCGGACGCTGACATCTGGCTCTTTGCGACAAAGGCTTATGATATTGTTCCTGCACTTTTAGACTGGCTTCCAAAGATTCCAATCGATCGACCGATCATTCTCCTCGCCAACGGTTTTCTAGAGCCGGTGCTGACTGATGTTCGTCGTGATTTTCCTCGGAGAATCCTGAGGAAAGGCGTCGTGAGTCGCGGTGCGAAATTCGCCGAGGCCGGGCGCCTTCTCGTTTCGCCCCGGGGTGAAATTCTTTGGGGAGCTGAGGAGGAGGAGCCTCGAGCGATAGAAAAAGACATCATGTCGGCACTCAGCGCTGAGGGTTTTCACTGGGATAAAAAAGCCTGCGAAGCCCGTAAAACCAAGTGGTTTTGCAACACGGTCCTCAACACTCTGACTGCTGCTTGCCGCTTGAAGCGCAATGGCGATGCGCTTGAGGAGAAAGAATTTTCAC
>SEDW01000779.1 GCA_004193325.1 Pseudomonadota bacterium
AACCTCAGCCAGTCAGGCGCTTTCGCCAGAGCCGACATGCATCTCACCTCCTGGTGGACGGTTGGCATCAACGGCAAGATCGCAAACAGCAGCTATTCCAATCCGGTTCCCGTCGGTGCGGAAGATTATCTCGACGAGCACTACGGCTCGAAGTTGAGTCAATTCGCTCTCTACACCAGCCTTTCAAAGAGTTTCTAATCCCAGGAGTTCAAAATGGATAAGCAATGGGTCAAGATTCTAGCCGATTCTCGCCTCGAGGAAGGCCAGTGGAAACAATCCAACCCCGCAGCTCCCCGTGACCACGGCCGAGCGCAAATTCTCAAAACAATCGGGGAATTAAACGCTGATCTTCGCGACGCGATTCAGATCTTCAACGATCACGCGAAAAAAGAGAAAAAAATGTCGATTTTTCCGATTCACGGGAAAGACCAGGAAGTCCTCTCTGGCTTTGTCGTCGTAGTCGGTCGTCTGCAACTGCAGGTTTTACAGCATCAGGCTCACATCAATGTGCAAATTTCCCGCATGCAGGGCTTTCAACAACGCACCGAACTCCTCCATCAGTTGGAGGCCAACTGCGATCCTTTCGGTGGAATCTCCTGGATCATGGATCAAAAATCCATTATGACAAAAGACATGCTCGTAAAGCAGTTGCTTCACGATATCTGTCACGAAGCTTATTTAAGCGAATGGTAAAGAGGACGAGAAGGTATGGACGTTAAGTTCCCCGAGAAAGATCTGGGCGTCATCATCGAAAAAATCAAAACTGCCCTGGGCGGACGCGAACTCGGTAAGATGGTTAGCTTCGATCAAAAGGGTAATGAGATGATTGTGACGATCTCCAAATTCGGCACATCGACCCTGACCTTCGCCAAAAAGCCTTCGGCTGACGGCAGCCATCTCAAACTTGAGAGCGAAAAAATCGCTTTTGCTCACAAAGCACTCAAGGGCGAAGTTACCGACAAAATCGTTAAAGTCATCCAGCAGGCTGGCGGCACCGTCACTGCATAAATCGAGGCTTTACAATGATATGGACCGCCTCAGAAGCGCAAGAAATTGATCGCCTGAGCACAGCGGTCCATGGCATCCCCTCACTCGACCTCATGGACGAAGCCGGTCTCAAGGCTTATCATTTTGCCCTTCGGCAATGGAAACCCTACTCTCATTTTGTAGTCCTAGCCGGCGCTGGCAATAACGGCGGCGATGCTCTTGTTGTGGCCCGTTATCTCGCCGAAGCGGAGTTCTCCTTTGAGGTCTTTGATCTTGCTGCGGACAACGAGACGCCCGAGCGGCAGGAACAGCGTTTACGCCTGGAACATAAGGGCATTTCGCTCAAAAAATTTACCTCGAAATCTTTCGACCATCTCCACGGCAAAGACCTCATCCTGATCGATGGCCTGCTGGGCCTTGGGATGAAGGGCAAGATGCGTCCCGGTCTCGTGGCGGATTGCCTTAAGGCTGCGGCGACTCTTAAAGCTAAGGTCGTCATCGCCATCGATCTGCCCTCAGGCCTTGATGCGGATGCTTGGGAACAGGATGCTCCGCCCCTTCCCGCGACGCACACGATTACCTTCGGCGAGAAAAAGCCTGTTCACGTCGCCCAGCCGAGTAGCCGCTTCTGTGGAGAGACAACAAGGGTTCCTCTGAATTTTTCGAAGGAAGCAATTGCTAAGGTGATCGGCAAGCGCCGCTACGAATTCATTCATACCGAAAAAGCTCCAAAGCTCGCTGAACTCTGGAGCTTTCTGCCGCAAGATGCCCATAAGTACGATCGTGGTCACGTCCTCGCCATCGGCGGTAGCCCAGGCAAAGTCGGGGCAATAATGATGGCTGCGCAGGCAGCTCTTAAAGCAGGTGCGGGTTGGGTTTCGGTCGCTCCTCTGAGTGAATTCCTGGCGCCGGCATGGAAGCGTGAATTCACTTACGAATCCTTCGCCCTCGAAGGCGAAATCGAATTAAAACCGCTGGAAGATTTCATCGAGAAGAGAAAGGTCAAAGCCGTTCTGATCGGCCCCGGAACGATGGAAACACCGTTGACCAAGGTGATTCTGGC
>SEDW01000780.1 GCA_004193325.1 Pseudomonadota bacterium
CATCGAAGACTTGGGCGAGAAGTTTGCCTCACAATCGTTATCCGCTGACGACATTTCTCTGATCAACTGGTTCTTCTCGGAACTCGATCACTATCCCCTTTGCTATATCGTCCCCTCCCTCAAAGACGAGCCTCTTGACCTTCATGAGCTATGCGACTCGGACTTTCTCACCTTGTCCCTTTCAGACTTTCTCGGTTCAGCCATCAGTCAATCGAAAGATCTGACTACAGAGGACTCGCGGACGATTGCGGCCGAACTCAATAAGAAAGACTGGACCTGGGATGCAGAAGCAGCCTTGGGCTTTGCGCAAATCCAAGGCAAGATTCACCCTGAAAGCCTATTCACGGTAATCAGGCGCTTTCATTTGCTGGATGTTCTGGAAAAAGATGAAGGTAAGGAAAAGTTTGCATTCATCGAAGGACTAGGCGGCGAAGAATTTGCAAAAGCGGCGAGTATCCTCGTTCGGCAAAATCACTACGTGACACAGAAGTGTCAGGAAGCGCTGTTGCCCGCGGTGCAGAGAGCCGGTCGATCGAGCCGCCTTGTGGAAGACTTCGTGAAGGCCGAGAACGGTCACGATCTGATTCTCAATGTGGCGCTCAAAGCCTTGACTCCAGATCCCGAGGCGGTACCGGTTTCCCTGCAAACCAAGGCGATTATGGTCTTGTTGAAATTTGCGGCCGAGAGGAATTTTCTAGCATTCGCGATGGCGGTGGATTTTTTCGAGCGCAGTTCTTATGAAAAAATCGATCCTTTGGCCCAACTCTTGATAAGAGGCGGATATGAAAAGGCGGCAAAACAAATTAACCGCCATATGGAAATCAATGATGCTGGCGGCCACGAAAATGTCGCGTGCTCGTTTCTGGAGCTGATGGCTCCGGTCAGTCCCGAATTCGCATTGGAAGCGATGCGTATTGCAGAAATACTATCGATCCTAATGAATAATATCACATCCTCTGCCGTCGCCCTTTACGAGCGGAACTGGTAAATGGGCTGTCGAATCGTTTAGCGAGGGGCGAGATTCACTGGCTTGATTATCTTGTCAGCTTTGCTCTGAAACTCACCGACCCGTGCTGAACAGCTTTTGGCCTTCTCAACATCACCAAGACTCTTGTTGCAAAGCTCTCTGAGTGGCGCGATGAGAGTCGCAAGTCCATCCAGATCCCTCCCCGACACATCGAGGCTCGCCTGTTCCTCTCCGGAAAGTGTAAATCCTTCTAATGCCCTATTTCTATCCACTTCGGTTTTGATTCTTGATTCCATTTTATAAAGCTTTGCGAGTGCCTCGAAAACTATGCTCGAGACGTTCATCGAATTACTGGCGGGAATGTTAAGCAAGGCCTTTTTATCCGGCGAATAAATCTTTTGTTCGGCATAGGTCTTAGTCGAAACCGATAGAATAGCAGGACCTTTGAAAGGATCCTCCGAAACTGCCATAGAGTTCAGTTGTCTGGCAAAGTCCTCACGACCGTATTGAATAAGCCGATCAAGACTCTGAGCGCAGTGTTCGGCATTGTCTCCTGCGCACGATCCTTGATATACCGCCTGCTTTAGTTCTTCGAGCTTTCGCGTGTCGCCACCGATCTGGAAGGCCTCGACGGAGACTCTGACATTTTTCAGAAGACTTCTCGTTTCATCAGACCATTCCTTCGAGAATTTGATAAGCCCCCATAGCAAGCTACCTTTGAGCTTGATCAAGAGCTTTTCTTTGTCTTCTTTGCTGGTGAAGGTATATTTAAGGCCTACGAAAAGCTTCGCTCCCAGTTTTGCCTGTTCCACAAACTGGTCACCACAGGTTTCCTGAAAATAGACGGGATCATTTTTGGAATAAGCGGCCATACCGTGTGCATTAAGCTTAGGCTCAGGGAGAACGGCTGACTTGCCGCTGACTTCAAACTTGTAGATAAAAGCTCCAGTCTCATCGGAGGTGGCGAGCGTGTTGATAACGTCACCCGAGACTTTTGCCGATGCAAGACCAAAGAGGCTTGCCTTACCGTAGATGCCGACACTCAGTTCATCCAGGAGGTCTTCGTAGGACGCGTCGCT
>SEDW01000781.1 GCA_004193325.1 Pseudomonadota bacterium
CAATTTTGTACGCCTTCAATTTTTTTGCGGAGCAGAATCTCGGCTTCAACAAAATCATCGACCGCCGATTTCTGAGGAGAAACCGGAGTCGCTTTTCGGGCAGCGATTGCTGCATCGATTGCTTTTTTGGTTTCTTCCTGAGCAGCAGCGTAGGAATGGGAATGCGGAGTGAGTTTGGGTTCGGTTTTAACGGCTTCCGCTTTGATCTCGGGAATCGCTGCAGCGAGAGTGGCTTTCATTTGCTGAGCGATCGCATCGGCTTTGATTGCAGGCGCAGCCGCTACGGGTGCCGGCGCAGCAACCTTAAGCTCAGGTTGAGGAGCAGCAGCTTTAAGCTCAGCCTGCGGCGCGGCAGGAAGAACTGGTTTTATAACGGTTGCGCCCGGACGCTGCACATCGGACTGCGTTTTGGCAAAGGCTTTGGTTAAGCGCTCGATCTCTGCGTCGTCGATTCTTTCGACTTCGGGATAGCGGGATGGGTACTCGGATGGACGTTCGATCGTCACCTGAGAGGCTTCGACCTTGGACACGCTCTGGCCGGTTTCGCCAAAGAGCTTGTTCTTGATGCGTTCCAGGGTTTCCGGAGCCAGCCTTAGAGACTCGGCCAGGCGCAGGATACGAAGTCCCTCGCCCATGATAGGTGAACGGTTGTAAGCAGAACCCTCTCGGCGTTTGAACAAATTTCGGGATAGATGCTTGCAATCACGTCATAAAGTACATATCGCGCTTGACCTTTTCACCCCAATTCGCTATGCCTCGTCCGTGCATATAGCTGGCGACTCATTTAAGTAGGGACTCGGCATGATCCAACTACTGGCGCTTGATCTCGACGGGAGCATTGTGGATTTTCTCGAAAGAGAATCCCGTGATATCGAGTGCTTAATACATACGGCGAGCAGCCATTACGAACTCGTGGTCAAGTGCCAGGAGAATCGTTACGACGCTATATTCATCGACCTTGACCATCCGCGCGCCGGCCGTCTCGATGAGCTCGACCAACTGAAGGTGCTCACGCCTTCGGTCAAATGCTATGTGCTCAGTTCGTTCCCTCAGTGGGAACAGGCGATACTCGCTATCAAGAGCGGCGCTGAGGATTATCTCGCCAAGCCTATGCAATGCGATCGCTTTCATGCTCTTTTCGAACAACTGCAAAAGCGCCCCGTTCCTGCGAAGCGCGCGGAAGATCATAAACTCGACTTTCAAAAATCCAAACGCATCATCGGCCGCTCACTCGCGATCCATCGCGTCTATGAGCTCATCCAACGCCTGGCCCGGGTCGACACTTCGGTTTTGATTCGTGGAGAGAGCGGTACGGGTAAAGAGCTTGTGGCTCAAGCGCTCCACTATAATTCCTCGCGCCGCGCCGGTCCCTTTGTGGCCGTCAACTGCGGTGCGATTCCGGAAAACCTTATCGAGAGCGAACTCTTCGGTTATGAAAAGGGCACCTTCACCGGCGCCGACCGTAAGAAGTTAGGCAAGTTCCAATTCGCTCATGGCGGAACGATCTTCCTCGACGAGTTGGGCGACATCTCCCAGCAGACTCAGGTCAAACTCCTTCGCGTTCTGCAGGAACGCAAAATCACAGCGGTCGGCAGCAACCAGGATACGCCAATCGACGTCCGCATCATCTCAGCGACGAACAAGCCGCTCGAGAAGATGATGCAAGAGGGCAAGTTCCGCTCAGACCTTTACTATCGCCTGAACGTTATGCCTATTAACCTCCCGCCGCTCCGTGACCGGCGCGAGGACATCGAAGATATTTCTGCTTTCATGATCGAGAAGTTCAATCGTCTCCATGACCGCCGCATCAAGTCGATTCACGCGGGAGCCCTTGAGGTCCTTCGTTCCTACGATTGGCCGGGTAACATCCGTGAGCTTGAAAACGTGATCGAACACGCATTCATCATCGAAGGCAGCGACGAGATTCACATCGAATCCCTTCCCCTCCATATCCTTGAGACGGAAGCTCCGGCGTTTGATGACGATGAGGTCGAGGAATCAGGCAAGGCTTTGCCAAATCTTCAGGAAGAACTCCGAAACTTCGAAGCGGCAATGTCGTCTGAGAGCAATTCTCTCAAGTATCCCGAACTCAAAGAGCAGTTCGAAAAAGAGTTCATCCGCCGCGCTCTGAAAGCCTTCAACGGCCGTATCAATCAGACCGCCGAGCAGACTCAAATGACCAAGGTCACCCTTCTCCGTAAGCTTGAGAAGTACAACATCAACCCCAAAGAATTTCAGCACTGACTTTTCTTAAACGCTCAAAGGGCCGTTCCGTCAGGAGCGGCCCTTTTTCGTCAGTTGATCACCCTAAGGGCTTTGATCAATTCATCCGCAGCAATCGTCCAGCTCCGGCTCAGGAGTGCGTGACTTCTCTTCGTCCGCACATTGATCTCGAGCCCCTGATAATTCTTGAGAAAGGC
>SEDW01000089.1 GCA_004193325.1 Pseudomonadota bacterium
CCCGATTACGTCGTCGTCGGCGAAGGCCGCACCGGCAGTGCGGAGATTTACGACAAAGCCGTGCAAATGGTGATCGATGGCGCGCGCTTGATCTCAACAAATATGGATCCCAACTGTCCCACACAAAACGGTGGGATTCGTCCCGGCTGTGGCGCGATCACGAAGTTGATCGAAGAGGCTTCTGGCTTCAAAGCTTTCAGTCCCGGCAAGCCGAACCCGTTTATGTTCCGAGCCGCTCGTAAGCGTCTTGGCCTTACAACCGGGGAAACGATCATGATCGGCGATACGATGGAGACTGATATCCTCGGCGCAACGCAGCTCGGCTTCCGTGCGATTCTTGTCCTCTCAGGCGGAACCAAGCAGCATGATATTCCGCGCTTTGCCTACGCACCTGATGTCGTTATCGATTCGGTTGCGGATATAAATATGGATTTTATCAAGAAGCAGAAATCGATTATGGAAGAGAAGATTCGGGTGGAAGGAGAGTAATTCTTTACTAAGCCCCGGGGCACAAATTGCACATTTTCTGAGCAAATCGTGCCCCGGGGCATAAAACACAAACTTTGAATCGAGCCCGCTCCACTTTCCCGGGAAAGCTAAATCCCAGGTCGCGACTTTATTGCGGCTCGTCCGTGTACGAACAACCAGCTTGCTGGGTCGGCGTAATTCTTGACGTCCAGAACGAATGATCTTTCAAACGTGCATAGATGCCATCGAGATCCGCTTGAGCAATGTCAGGAGTTCTCGAAAGAATCCACACCGGTGTACGGAATGGGGTGGAGATCACTGCATAACGATAGTCGTCAGCGAGGTCCACAACCCAGTAGTTCGAGAAGGGCAGATTAAAGCCTCCGAATGAAACGTTGAGTTTTGCCGGATTGTTTGTCGTCTCAGCCGAACCATTCGCTACCGAAAGTTCACCTTCAGGCGTTACTTTTCTACAGCTGTTCACGACCTGGACTTTTTTATTCTCAAGCAATTTATAATCAGCCGTTACGCAGACACAATCCTCTTGAAAGGAGGGATGCGTGCTTGCGACGGATGCGTGCTTGCGACTTCATACCAACGCCCGAGGAAGTTATTGAGGTCAAGCGAAGGGACAACGCTTGGGAAGATCCCAGCGTAAGAGGTGGAGGCAAAGGCAAAGCTGAGGGCTGCTATGGCGAAAAGTTTACGAATCATTGAGGTCTCCTTGAGTGCGGTTCACAAGGGTAAAGAACTCAATTTTTCGGGCTACTTCAATCGCCAGTTCCTTTGGTTTTGCTGTATGTATTCAATTTCATATGAATAACTGAAAATTGCCAGAACTTTTTCTCCTGGCCCAAACGCAAAAAAGCGGAGACCAGCTCCGCTTTTCCATAAAAACTAAGGATTAATTAATCTCACCCATCGACGGCGGCTCGGATTCAAGCTTCTTCATAATGGCACTCACACCCGCCGTCTCCAGCGCAGCGATCACTTTTTTTGCCGCAGCATCGACATCAAGTTTTTCGGGCTTTTCATTAAAGCTCAACTCCACCCGAACCTCATCGCCCTCGTAATCGAGAACGACTGCTCGGGCTGTGGTTTTGTTGGCTTTCTCATCCCAGACGAAATAAGCACCGAAGGGCATCGTACAATCGCCACCGAGAAACTCCAAAACCTTGCGCTCAAGAGTTGCACAGGCATAGGTCCGAGGATCCTTGAGCTTGGCGACGATATCGCGATAGGGACTCGTCTCAGTCGTCTCAATCGCCAAAGCGCCTTGAGCCGCACAGGGAGTAAACCATTCGAGATCGATCATCTTGTGAGGAACGCCGGTCAAACCCAAACGCTCGATCGAAGCTCCAGCGAGAATCAAGGCATCCCAGTTCGATTCTTCGAGTTTGCGAATGCGAGTATCAACGTTGCCGCGAACGGCGACCAATTCAATCCCGGTCTTGAGTCCGCGAAGTAGCGACTGACGACGAAGACTCGCCGTCGCAATCGTGATCTTGCCCAACTTCTTAAACTGCTCGCGATTGATCATCCCATCCGCGGGAAGCTTCGCCATGTGATTGGTCTTCGAGTTGAAGATGATCACATCGTTTGGAATATGGCGCTTTAGAATTGCAGCCAAAGTAAATCCATGTGGAATCTTCGCGGGCAAATCCTTCAGACTGTGGACAGCGAGATCGGCCTTGTCCGCAGCGAGAGCTTCTTCCAGCTCGCGAACGAAAAGACCCTTACCGCCCATCTCATGGAGGAATCGATCCTGCACGCGGTCGCCTTGAGTCTTAACGATATTGAGTTCGCACTCGTGCCCGTTGTCTTTCATCTGATCGGCAACAAAGTTAGCCTGCCAGAGAGCGAGTGCGCTGCCGCGCGTAACGATACGGGCTTTGCCCTTTGTTGTGCTCATGAAGATTTATCCAGAGTAAAGAGTACTTTGAGAGCCTCGGTGAGTTGTGCGGATTCGAAATCGACCGTCGGATTATGGACAGAACGTCCCACATCTCCCGCCATCTTCGTCACGATACTTTTAAGCATCGCGTCCAAGGCTTTGACCTGATTATCGTCCAATTGATTTAAGGGAGCTCTCGAGAGGCTCTTATTCATTTCCTGACGAACAAGAATGTCGAGATAATCACGGAATGTTGCGAGAGTCGGTTTCAGGGTTCTCGAGAAGAGCCACTTTTCAAAACCGTCGGCATTTTCCATGATAATATTGCGGCCGAGAAGAGCCGCTTTTTTGCGCTCTTCAAAGTTCTCGCCAACAACCTGCTTCAGATCGTCGATATCGAAGAGATAAACATCCTCGATTTCAGAACACTTCGGATCGATATCACGAGGCAGGGCGATGTCGATCAGAAAGATCGCTTTCCCCGAACGATGATGCTGGGATTTCTGCATCCGGGCCTTATCGAGAATGATCTCATTTGCGCCTGTGCAGCTGATGATCACATCCGCGAGCGGCAGGACCTCATTCAATTCTTCCCAGGGATAAGCGATACCGATCCCAACCTTCGCAACCAGATTCTCGGCGCGGGTCAGAGTGCGGTTACAGACGAAGACCTGTTTTGGCTGATATTTGAGCAGATATTTGGCGGCGATTTCCGCCATTTCGCCAGCGCCGATGATGAGGACGCGGCAGTTCTTCAGTTGACCATAGACCCGGTTGGCCAGATCGATCGCCGCATGGCTGATCGAAACCGGCTTTTTACCGATGTCGGTATTGGTCCGCACCTTCTTGGAGGCAGCAAAGGCCTCTTGAGTCATGCGCTTCAGAACTGGCCCAAGCGTCGAACCCTCGAGGGCAAACTGCGCTGCATCCTTGAACTGCCCTGCAATCTGCGTTTCACCGAGGACCAGGGAATCGAGTCCCGAGGCTACGGAGAAAGCGTGACGGGCCGCTTCTTTCTGCGTGTGCTGATAGCTTTTGTTCTTGATCTCTTCATCGAGTTCGAGCTTTTGATTCGGACAGAATTTCTGCAAGTCGATGAAGATGTCTTTGAGCTGATGAGCCGTGATATCGGGAGTCTCGACCACGCCGTAGATCTCGAGGCGGTTACAGGTCGAGAGCACCAGCACTTCCTTGAGGTCGTGCTTTTGGATGAGCTGAGGCAAGGCGTAGTTGATCTCGTCCCGACTCAGGAATAGCGATTCCCTAAAGTCCAGACCAGCTGACTCGTGGTTGGTACCAACGCAGAAGAGTGTGGTGTTGTTATTCTCAGCCAACGATGTAGCTCCAGTTATTGATTCCGAAGAGCCCTATCACGAGCAAACCAAAACCAATGATAGTCATCCATGCTAACTTCTTTGCAGGGAGATTAGCTAGATTTTTGCATACTAAAGTTGCGAGGTACCAGAGCCATACCGCAAAGGCCCATATGATTTTCCCCATAAGCGAAGCGCGATCGCCCACGAGATAGAACTGCGAATAGACAGCCCCGAGAATGAGACCCGAAGTCAAAAGTGCGAATCCAATCCAAAGCGTGCTGAGCAAAGCCGTGTTGATCTTAGAGATCGGCATCTGTGCGGCTTGGAGGCGATTGAGCTGTTTTTCTTTCATAGCCCGTTGCTGCATCAGATAAATAACGGCCAAAATGCAGGCGATAATAGCAAAAGCCTCACCGAGGACACTCGCGATAATATGGGTATAGAGAAGGGCGGAAGGTGCTGTGACCTCGGCCGGACTATGCGGTGCAAAGAAAAGAAACTGGATAAGGAGCACAATCATCGCAAAGGGGGCAACGAAGGCGCCGAGCATGCGAAAGTCAAAGATAATCTTCCCAAGCACACAGATCCAACAAAGGGCCGTAATGAGAATGAATGTCGATATGAGATGCGAGGCGCTGAAGTTGAATATGCTGATCGTATTCGCGCTCATCAGAAATGTAGCGGTGACGAATGCATAGTAGGCCCATTTTTGAAAACGGGATCGGTTGGGAGTGGAGTTAAAACTGTTGAGATAGAATATCGAGGAAAACGCAAAGGCAGCCAGCGCTACGATGACGCCTATATGGTAAAGATTCAAAGCGAACTCCTTCGCGACTCTAACGGAGCAGTACGAAACGGACCAGAATCAGGGGTCCGCCTTGAATGTAGCACAAATTCCCTGGGAAAATATTTCCCAGCTTTATGAGCGCCATTTTGTTTCTTATGATCGAAACAAAATGGCTTAGGTTCGGCTTAAAGAGGCAGGTCTTTGTAGTTCTCGATGATCTCTTTGAGAGTCGCGAGATACTTGGCTCCGCCTTCGCCATCGATTGCTCGATGGTCAAAGGTCAGGCTCATCATCATCATCGGCCGGATTGCAATCATATCGTCCACCACTACAGGGCGTTTGACCGCTGCACCGATGCCGAGGATCGCCACCTGAGGCTGATTGATGATCGGGTTGGAGGTAATGCTGCCCCAACCGCCTGGGTTTGTGATCGTGAAGGTTCCACCCTGAACATCTTCAGCCTTGAGTTTTTTACTCTTGGCACGAACGATGAGATCGTTCAGACGACGCGCTACACCAAGAAGGTTGAGATCGCCGGCATTTTTGATGACGGGAACGATCAAACCATTCTCAAGAGCGACAGCGCAGCCGACGTTGATGTCCTTTTTCCAGAGGATATCGTAGCCGTCAACCGAAGTATTGACGACCGGATGCTGCTTGATCGCCTGGATGGCAGCATGGATGAAGAAGTGCGTAAGCGTGAGCTTAAAGCCTTCCGCTTTGTAAAAAGAATCTTTGTACTTGTCGCGAATCTGCCAGATCTTATGCAGATCCATTTCAAATACGGTCGTGACGTGTGGCGACACGCGGACCGACTCCACCATGTGATCGGCAATGAGCTGACGCATGCGGCTCATCGGTTCACGGCGAACGGGAACGCCTTCCAGCATCTCCTGTCCAGAAACGACCTGGGTGCTGAGCTGAGAAGCCGAGCTCGTATGAGCAGACGTCTGAACCGCAACCCTTGTCGCCGCAGCTGGAGCTGCTGAAGGAGCAGCAGCTGGATTCTCGGCAAAATCGAGAATGTCTTTCTTGGTGATGCGGCCGTGCATACCGCTGCCCTGAATCTGATTCAGGTCGATGCCCTTGTCGGCTGCGATCTTTCTCACCAGAGGGGATGAACGGAGCGGGCTGTCGTCGTCAGTCGTTTCAACCTTCGCAGATTGAGCCGCCGATGCTGCTGGAGCCGCTGCCGCCTTCGCAGTCGGCGCAGCTTTAGCATCGCCGCCCGAAACCACAGCATCCGGACTCGCCGCAATGTGCGCGAGCACTTGCCCGACCTTAACCACCGTTCCAACCGTGCAAACGATCTTCACGAGATAGCCCGACGCTGGAGAAGGGATCTCGGTATCAACCTTGTCGGTTGAGAGTTCGAGCAGCGGACTGTCTTTTTCTATTTTAGAGCCTTCCTTAATCAACCAGTTGGTTAAGGTGGCTTCATGAACGCCTTCGCCCATAAGAGGCATGACTACTTCGGTTACATTCGACATCTATAAGCTCCGCTTCACAGAATCTAAATATCTCGTCATCTCAAAGAAGGCCCATCACATGTGGATGGCGCCGCCGAGGGCAACGTGAGCAGCTTCGGCGATAGTTTCCGAAAGCGTTGGGTGTGGGTGAATCGTGTGACCGATCTCGTCGACTGTGGTCTCAAGCACTTTGCCAAGGGCAAACTCCGAGATCATCTCAGTCGCGGTAGCGCCAACGATGTGGACGCCGAGGATTTCGCGGTATTTTGGCTCGTAAATGATCTTCACAAAACCAACCGTCGCATCTTCGATCTTCGCTTTAGGCATCGGAGCGAAAGGGAATTTCGCCACGAGATACTCAAGCTTTTGATCCTTGCACTTCTCTTCGGTCAAACCAATGCTCGCGATCTCGGGATAGGTGTAGATCGCATTCGGATTCGCTGAATAATTGATCAGAGTCGCTTTGTGGCCCGCGATAATTTCGGCTGCGTGATAAGCCTCTGCTGATGCCGTATGGGCAAGAGCAGGAGTTGGAATGATGTCGCCGATTGCATAAATGTTGGGGACTGATGTGCGGTAGTGCTCATCGACTTTGATGAAGCCGCCCTTTTCGGTTTTGATACCGACTTTGTCGAGACCTACGTCTTCCGTCACCGGCTCACGGCCGACCGAAAGAAGTACTTTGTCAAAGTAACGATCCTCTTTACCTTCGCAAACGACCTTCACTTTTTTGCCGTCATCGGTCAGAGACTTTAGGCTTGTTCCGGTGTCGAGAGTGATGCCTTGTTTTTTAAGATTTCTCTCCATCTCTTTTACGCATTCGCCGTCTTCACTTGGGAGAATCTGCGGCAGGAATTCAATGATCGTCACTTCCGATCCCATACGGGCAAAGCAGGAGGCGAACTCAGTTCCAACCACACCGCCGCCAACCACGGCCAATGACTTCGGCACATGATCAATGAAGAGAATGTGATCGGAGTTCATGATGTTTTTGCCGTTCGATTTGGCAAAGGGCAATTCCTTGACCCGAGATCCGGTTGCCAGCATCACCGACTTGGTTTCGATGTTCGTGACTTTGCCGTCTTTGGCTGTGATCGAAACTCCGGTCTTACTTGTCAGGCGTCCGTGACCTTCAAAGACTTCGATCTTATTTTTCTTCATTAAAAAGCGCAGACCCTTGCGTTGCTGATCAACGATCTTGTCTTTGCGCTCCAGGATTTTATTCCAGTTGTACTTCGGAGTGCCGATTTCAAAGCCCTGCTCTTCCATCGTCTTCAGCTTGTCCCAGGTCTTCGCGGAGTGGAGCAGTGCTTTGGTTGGGATACAGCCCCAGTTCAAACAGGTTCCACCCAGATGCTCAGCCTTTTCGATGAGCGCTACTTTGAGGCCCATCTGCGCTGCTTTGATGGCTCCGACTTCACCGCCGGGACCTGAACCTATAACCACCAAATCAAAGGAGGAAGTTGACATGGGATGCACTCCGAGATGTTATTTGCGAGTCATTATCTTAGCTTAGCCATCAATCGAGCCTCGGCCTTGTTGAGTTAACACAGCGACAAGACTGGCCTAAAGCCTAAAACGAATGGAAAACTTACACCATTCAGGTGTGAGCCTAAAGCTAATTGTTGCTAGAATTAATGTTGGAAGGCCCTTTCTGCCGATAAGTATTACCAAGGCCCTGGAAGCGGTGTAAAATGAGAATACCAAGGGTTAAAGTTCTCTCGATTTTGAGGAGATCCGAATGGCGAAAATCATAGAATTCAAGACGAAGGAAGCCGCGCGCGAAGAGGTTGTTGCCAACAAACTCGTGCAGATGGCAGATGAAATCGACGAAGTTATGATGAACTATTTGACTGATCCAGCTGTGGATCCGCGTGAGTTGGTAGGCGTGCTTTCGCATCGTCTCGGCGCGCTGATGAGCCACCTCGAAGAGAAAGACGAACTCTGGCACGTTTGCCAGGCCGTCCTTAAGAAACAAGCAAAGATAGTCGACTGATCAATAAAGGCAGTGGCTGCGCGTCATCACTAACGCGCTTTCCATTACACTTTATCCTTAGCCTCTTTAGGAGGAATGTGCGCGAATAGATCCTCGCGCAGTTCCTTGATACCTTCCTGTTTCAGGCTTGAAATAGGTAGCATCTTCTTCACTTCAATTCCCCGCGCTTTCATTTCCGCAGTCAAAGCCCAAACCTTTTTTTGTTGGTCCTGACGTGAGAGCTTGTCGCTCTTGGTCAAGAGAACATAAACAGAATGGTTACGCGAAAGAATGTCGGCGAGGTACCAATCCATGTCGCCCATTTCCCGACGAATATCGATCAGGAATAGAAACTCACAGATGTTCGGACGCTGCATGTAGCCTTCGACCAATGGTTCCCATTGTTCGGCAACATTCTTGTTGATCGCAGAGAATCCATATCCCGGCAAATCGGCGAAAATCAAATCTTCTCCAAGTCCGAAGAAGTTGATCATTTGCGTCTGACCGGGGGTGCTTCCTGAGCGCGCAAGTTTGTTGCGGCCAAGGACTTTATTTAAGAGAGTCGATTTGCCCGAATTGGAGCGACCGATGAATGCAACCTCTGGGAGATCGTAGACAGGTAGTTGTTCCGGTTTAAGGGCACTGGTGATATATCTGCTTTCCATATCGGAGCGGGTCCTAAAGTCAAAAAGGAAGAGCGATGGCGAGGGTACATTTACTCGATGACGAGCTTATTAACAAGATCGCAGCGGGCGAAGTTGTCGAAAGACCGGCCAGCGTAGTAAAAGAATTGGTTGAGAACGCCATAGATGCGGGGTCTCAGCAGATTCGAGTAAGCCTTAAAGACGGTGGGCGTCAGCTTATCGAAATTTCAGACGACGGGCTGGGTATGAGTCCTGAGGACGCGGTCCTGGCTTTGAAACGTCATACAACGTCTAAGCTGCGTAGCGCGGATGATCTCTTCGAAGTGTCGACCATGGGATTTCGGGGGGAAGCTCTCGCATCAATCTCGTCCGTGAGTCGCTTCACGCTTCAAACGATGAGCCGCGATTTTAAGGAAGGCGTTCGAGTCACTCACGAAGATGGCAAAACGCTGAGTTTTCCCTGGCAGGGATCCTTCGGCACCAGCGTAACGATCAAAGATCTTTTTTACAACGTGCCGGCCCGTAAATCCTTTATGAAGACCTCCGCTGCGGAATTCGCAGTCTGTCATGAATATCTTCAGGCTCTCGCCCTGGCGTTGCCGCAACTCGGCTTTCGCCTCCTCCATAACGACAAAGAAATATTCTCTGTCTCTCCTTTGCCTGTGCCGGACGGTTGGGCTCGTGGGGAACAGGCTTTGCGCCTTCGAACGCAGGCTCTTCTCGGTGAAGAACTCGCTGCAAAACTCATCTACATCCAGCATCAGGATCGTCACGTTCGCCTCGAGGCGTTGATCTCACCTCCCGGTCTTGATAAGGGCACGGCGAAACATATTTTCACCTTCGTTAATAATCGCTGGGTGAAAGACAAGCTTCTCCGTTACGGCGTTCTTCGCGGTTATCATTCGCACATCCTGCGCGGTAAATTCCCAGTTGTCCTTATGCATGTGGATATGGATGCGGCGCTGGTGGACGTGAACGTTCATCCAGCGAAGACCGAACTGCGTTTTCAGTACGGCACCGAAGTGCAGGCCTCGATTGCGATGGCGATTCGTGATGGCCTTCGTCAAGGGGCCTGGGGTTCGTCCAAATCAAATCCAACCACGGCCTTTTCAGAATCTTATTCGCCAGCTCCAATCGAATCTCAGGCTCGTCAGTCGGCTTCCGCGAATCCAGCGGCTGCTGCCAATATTCCCGATGATTTTGATCTCATTCTGCCGAAGTATGCCGAAGCTGAGAAGATCAATAAGGACGAGATAGCCTCGTTCGCAGCGACTGCTTTGCGTGAAGCCAGAAGTCCAAACGTGGCCCTCGATCTCTCGTCGGCCAAGCACGTGGAGTCGAGCGGAATCAAACGCACCACGATGTCCTTCGACACGCCTGCACAGGTTTCGGATCGCGCCTCCTACAGTGCCGGCGAAAAGAAATCGGCGCCGATCTATCCGCATTATCCTAAAGCGGATCCGAGCGTGGAAAAAAAATCTGACAATAAGTTCCAGGTAGCGCCTTCTCCAGCAGCTCATAAAGCTGTACCCCTTGAGAAAATCGGCGCTCCCATGATGCCGAGAATTCCGGCCCCAACGGCAATTCCTCTGATGCCGAAGCCTGATCTTGGAATCTTTGAGGCCAAAGAGATCTCCCGTCCATCGAAGGCGGAAACGGATATTCCCTGGGATGAACTTAAATTTGTCGGCGCCTTCCAACGCTGCTTCCTTTTCTTTGAACACGGCGATCAACTGCTCGTCGTCGATCAGCATGCGTTTCACGAACGTATTCTCTACGAACGCCTCTTGCAGAATCCGTCCCT
>SEDW01000782.1 GCA_004193325.1 Pseudomonadota bacterium
GCGATCGGCAATTCGAGAACGCTTCCACCGTCCTGATATATGTTTTTCCAGTAGCTCGCGGCTTTAGGATCAACGCTATGGTGCTCGTTCATCGCATAGTCGGCAAATGAAGGGGCATCCTCGAGTCGGCCTTCTGAGTAGGCTTTGGCGAGGTCTTGAAGGATGACAGCAAGAGACCAGCCATCACACACGAGGTGATGAGCGCTCAGCAGGAGACGACTGTCTTCGGCCGAGAATTTGATAAGGCTGATACGGAGCAGCGGAGCCTGATCGATTACGAAGGCTTCGCGCGTCGCATTTTCCCGCAGCTTCTGCCAGCTCGCGAGACGGTCCTGCATAAGGTCGTTACGAAGATCGATGATATGAAGAGGGAGTTTTAAATTTTTCGCGATGAAAAGGCTGCGGCCCATGGGGCTAAAGCTCATGCGCAAGGCATCGTGCTTTTGCACAAGAAGATCGATGGCTGCCTGAAGCCTATGGGGATCGAGAGAAGTCTTGACCGTTACCGCAATCGACTCGTTGTAGGCGAGGGTTGCGATAGGGCTCATGACGAGCGAGGTCCAGATTTCCGTTTGCCCTTCCGTTGCTGGTGCAGAACGTGAAAGTTCTCCACGCGCAGCAAAAGGATCAAATTCGATGACTTTAAACTCAAGATCATTTTTCATAAATCCACTCGGCGGTATCAGGGTTGCCTAGGCTTAGTCGTGGTTTCGGTCTCTTGCGTCTGAGTTTTAGGTGAATTACGCCATTAACCCGCGAGAGAACGGTTTGGATAGCAGTCCAGTTACAAATTGTCTTGGTATAAAATGGCATAACGATATTTACGTAGTGACATTGGATGCTTAGACAGCTGGCTCAGGATTCGAGCTGGGAAGGGTAAAGATTCGAAATTTACCAAGATGGCGAGGAGCAAGGGTTTTCAGACGAAGAGTTCGGACGTCAGGAACTGGCCAACGGGCCAGTTAAGGCTTTTCGTCTGGGTCCGCTCTCCTCAGCTTTCACGAATATTCAAAGGGGCAGCAGGCTTTTACTGCCGAACTTGGAATCGACAAGGCTCCATGGCTCTGCTTTAATCAAAATCTTCAGGGCAACGGAGGAGATCCAAGTTGAAATTCTTTATCTTCATGCTATCGGTCTGGTCGATTCCTCTCTTTGCTGCAACGCGCACACCCGTATATTCAGAAAAAGGTATAGTCGCGAGTATCAGTCCCATCGCCTCCGAAGTGGGAGCGGACATCCTCAGGAAAGGTGGAACAGCGGCTGATGCGGCAGTAGCCGTGGGATTTGCCTTGGCAGTCACCTGGCCTTCGGCAGGAAATATTGGAGGAGGAGGATTTGCTCTTCTTCACAAAGATGGTGCACCTGCGACCTTTATCGATTATCGCGAGACAGCGCCTCTTTCGAGCGGCCCAGATTTTTATCTCGATGCAAAAGGCGAGGTCAAAGGCGATGAGTCCCGCATCGGTTATCGCGCTGCTGGAATTCCAGGAACTGTGGCTGGACTTTCGCTCCTGCACAAAAAATGGGGCAAACTCCCCTGGAAAACCCTGGTCGAGCCGGCTCGCAAACTTGCAGCGGAGGGTTTTATCGTTGATGCCGCGCTCGAAGAAAGTCTTGGGCGAGCCGAGAAACTTCTTTCCACCTATCCCGAAACCAAAGCGATATTTTTAAACAAAGGAAAAAGCTTTCGTCGCGGCGAACGCCTGATTCAAAAAGATCTTGCGGCTTCCCTCGCCCTCATCCAGAAATCTGGCGAGGCTGGTTTCTATAAGGGAAAGCTCGCGAGGCAGATTACGGACGACATGAAGCTGAATAAAGCAGTCCTGAGCCAGGCTGATCTCGATGGCTATAAGGTGGTCGAGCGTGAGCCCTTGCATAAGAAGTGGCGAGACTACGAGATTGTCACAGCACCTCCTCCCTCATCCGGCGGCGCGGTACTCCTCGCCATCCTTGGGATGATGGAGAAGGACAAACTTGAGGCTATGGGCAGCGGTTCTGCCGAGTATGTGCATCTACTGATCGAGAGCATGAAAAAAGCCTTCGC
>SEDW01000783.1 GCA_004193325.1 Pseudomonadota bacterium
GGAATATCGCCCTTGGCAATGACCTGCTTCAAAATGTGTTTGAGGGCGCGCGTGACATCCTGATCGTCATAGATCGAAAAGTTCGGTTCATAACCAAGCTCTCCTGCAAACTCTCTGAGCCAGCGCGCACTCGCTGAGTGAAAGGTCGTGATCGTCGATCGCCGTGTTTCGGGCGCGAGCGCTATACTGCGGTGTCTCATCTCCTCAGCGGCCTTATTGGTAAAGGTCACAGCAAGAATTTCCCAGGGCAGGACCCCGGTTTCGATGAGATAGGCAATGCGAGTGGTGATAATGCGGGTCTTCCCGCTACCGGCGCCGGCGAAGACAACGAGAGGACCGTTCCTATGGAGAACGGCCTGGCGCTGCACATCGTTTAGATTTTTAAGGAGTTCGCTCAATGTATAACTTTCCTCTGCAGCTCGCCTTATTCGACGGTCACAGACTTGGCTAGGTTTCGTGGTTGGTCCACGTCGGTTCCGCGTTTCACGGCTATGTGATAAGCGAGGAACTGCACACCCACGGTTGAGAGGATGGCCTGGAACACCGGGTTTTTCATCTGCGGGCACGGAATGACCTGCACACAGATATCTTTCAGACGTTGATCTTTCTCATCGCCGATTCCGTAGACCTGGCCTTCACGGGCACAGATCTCTTCGACATTCGAAAGAGTCTTTTCGTAATAGTGATCGTGAGGCGCGATGGCGACGATCGGAATTTGTTTGTCGACCAGAGCGATAGGGCCATGCTTCAGTTCCCCGGCGGCATAACCTTCAGCATGAATGTAAGAAATTTCTTTAAGCTTCAAAGCACCCTCGAGCGCAATGATCGAACTCATCCCGCGACCGATGAAGAGAAAGTTCGGGAAGGCGTAGAGCTTGCTTGCAAGATCGACGATGTATTCTTCCGCGTTCAACGCCTGATCGAGATAAAGGGGCAAAGCTTTGAGATCATGAATGATCGAAGCGAGCTCATCATCACTGATGCGGCCAAGCTTTTGCGCAGCTCCCAGAGCCCAGAGATAGGCGCAGAGGACTTGCGAAGTGAAGGCTTTGGTCGACGCCACGCCGATCTCAGGACCTGCGAGCATCATCAGAGCGGAATCACTTTCACGAACGATGCTTGAGTAGTTGACGTTACAGATACTGAAGATCTGACAGCCATTTTCTTTAGCGTGTTTAAGTGAAGCCAAAGTATCAGCTGTCTCACCCGACTGGGAGATGGCCATGACCATAGTCTGACCGTCTTTAAAGAAGAAAGGGCTACGGTAACGGAACTCGCTTGCGAGCTCGACGTTGACCGAAATACCGAGCAAGGGCTCGATAAAGTATTTAGCGACCATACCCGCATAATAAGCGGTACCGCAGGCAACGATGTGCAGAGCCTTGGTCTTTTGCAGATCGATCTTATTCAGACCTAAGGCTTCGAGATCGAGGCTCGCGCCTTTGACAAAGGCTTGAGTGGTCGCCGAGACAACGCGTGGCTGCTCGTGAATCTCTTTGAGCATGTAGTGGCGGAAGCCTTGCTTGTCTGCGCTGCCTGGAGTCCACTGCACGAATGTGATTTTCGGAGTGATTTCTTTACCGGTCTTATCCCAGAGCTTGATCGAATCGGCTTTGACCTGAGCGATGTCGCCATCCTGAAGGAAGACAGCTTTTTGCGTGAAGTTAACGAAAGCTGTAATGTCGCTGCCGAAGAATGTTTCGTTCTGGCCGAGACCAACGACGAGGGGTGAGCCCTGCTTGGCGACAAAAATTTCATCAGGAATCGAATCGACGATAAAGGCGAGAGAAAAAGCGCCTTCGAGGCGTTTGATCACATTCTTCAGGGCATCAATTGGTTTTGGAGTGACTTTGAGTTCTTCCGCAACCATGTGAGCCACGACTTCGGTATCCGTTTCCGAACGGAACTGGATGCCTTTTTTCAAAAGCTCCTCTTTGAGCTCTTTATAGTTCTCGATGATCCCGTTATGGATCAGGGAGAGATGCTCAGCCTGATGCGGGTGAGCGTTTTCTTTCGTGGGAAGGCCGTGAGTTGCCCAACGGG
>SEDW01000784.1 GCA_004193325.1 Pseudomonadota bacterium
GGATGATTGATCGACTGTGGTACGTAAGTCCAAAGTTCATTAAAGACCTTCTGCTCCGCGCCCGCCTCAACCATAATACCAATCACCGCCACGCGATCCTTAGCATCTTTGTGCACAAAGTGGATTTCCATAGGACTCAGCTTGCCATCAAAACGATGCTCGCTCGGAGTGTGGATATGGAACTGAAGGAGCTTGTAGCGATTGCCTGCAATCGTCGCATAGTTCTGGTCCCCGACATTGAACTGGATCGTGTGACCGTTGTCCAAAGCCGAGATCGAAGTCAGTTTATAATCGAGCGAGATATCTTCGAGCAAAGGCCAAGACGATGGGATATCGATAGGACTCTGCTGTTGACCGACAGTACATTTACGGAACTGATCAGCTAGCTCGCCCCAATGCTCAGGACTATTCGCCCCTGCATCGTAAGCCCAATGAGGTTGAGCCTCAGCTTTGCCAGCTTTCGACGGCGCGATCGCGTTCTCAAGAGATGCTGTCTTAATCTTCTTCGCTTTCGATGGAGCAGCCTGACGAACAGGATGCTCTTCTTTATCGTCTACCGCGTGGCCTTCTTTCGAAGGAGCTTCAGCGTGATGATCATTTAGATCAGGAGGAAGAGCTTTGGCAGAAAGCTTCTGGCCTTTGGCCGGCGCCTTCTCAGTAACTGCTTTCTTAGCAGGAGCATGCGACTCGTTTACCGCGTGAGTGGCTTTAGGAGCGGCATCCTCATGACCATGAGCGGCAGGTGCCGCATGAGAATCAGCGTGAGCTGGAGCTTCATGCGAATCATGAGCAGGAGCGCCATGTGCAGGTTCAGCTTCAGCATGGGAAGCTACCGCATGAGCGTCCTTCGCCGGTGCATGAGCGTCCTTAGCAGGAGCTGCGTGTGGATCATGGGCTTCTTCTTCACCCTCACCATGCTCGCCATGGGCTTCTTCACGAGCCGCTAGCTTTTCGCCAGCGTTGTGAGCACTGATCTCTTCGCCTTCATCTTCTTCATCACCGTGAGATTTATCGCTCACGGCTGCTTCTTTTTTGCCAGAATGTTTCACCGACGAAAAAAGGTTGTCATCATCTTGTGGAGCTTTGTAGAAAAAGCTTCCTGCCGACGTGACGACGAGGCCGAGGGCACCTACTGTGGTGAAGATAAGACTTGGCACCATCTTTTGTTTTTGCAAGAGCGCGATCATCAATGCGATGCCGCTAAAGGCGACAAAGGCAAGACCAAACTGCTGAAGCAGGGTGCGCTGGATAAAAGGATTTTCGCCCTGCAAGAGGATCGGCGCGAGAGTCGTAATGAAGAGACTCACCCAGAGACCAAAGAGATAGAATGCTGCACTCACTTTGAGGAACGGGCTCTTCTCTAGACGCTTCCAAAAGAATGCGAGCGTCAATCCAAGACCCACATAACTCATCAGCACGTAGCGCATCGAAAAGGCTTCGCCAAGCGTGAATGAGTTTTGAATTTCTGCGAGCGCAAAAACGACCACGGCACAGACAATGCTGAGGAGGAGCGAGGTCGGTGTTCCGTTTTTGTCGTTAGATACCTGAGTTCCCATGATTCTCTATCTCCCTATAATACGGAGAGGTCATCGGAACGAGTGGGAGGAGGTTGACCAAAATCATTCTTACTTTTCGGAAAAAATAACAGAAGATAAATATCTTCAGACTGTTAGAGTGAAATGGCCTTTGAAAGGAGGATACATAAATGTCTCCAAGCCGCAGCGCTATCATCTTGAATACACTCGCGATTTACCTCATATGGGGTTCGACCTACCTCGCCATCAAATATGCGATCGAAGACATCCCACCCTTTATCCTTGCAGGTGCCCGCTTTCTATTTGCGGGATTAATCCTGGCCGTCATCGCCCAGCTCAAGAAGGAACGCTCCCTCGACAAAGCCAGCATGATTCGTGCCCTTTTCAGTGGATCGCTTCTTGTGATGGGCAACGCCTTGGTCTGCGTCGCTGAAAAATCCATCTCTTCAGGAATGGCCGCCGTTATGGTTGGCAGTGTCCCGATGTGGGTCATGCTCTTCAACTG
>SEDW01000785.1 GCA_004193325.1 Pseudomonadota bacterium
ATGAAGCGCACCGTTCGTCTCATGACCTTCTTCGGACTCATGTGGAAACTCCCACCCGTCCCCAAAGAAGGCAAAGCCTTAAATTATCTCTTCATCCGCTGGCCCGTCGCCAAGCCCGATATGATCGAAGCCCTCGCCGGCCTCAATAAGTTCCTCCTCAATCGCGTGCGTAAGGAGGGCAAACACCAGTTTCTAAGCATCGGCTTCAACGAACACGATCCACTCCAGGCCTCTCTCGAGGGTATGACCAAGCTCAAAGAGAATATTCAGGTCTTCTCCCACTGGCTCAAGGCTTCCGACTCTTACAAGATCGCATCCGCCGAGCCCATTCAAAAACGTTTTGTCGACCTGACCCTTATTTAATTTTATTCTTCTCCGTAAAGCGGCCCAAGCTCGGGCCGTTTTTTTGTGCCCTGGGGCACAGTTTCTCAAGCATCCGGCTGCAGATTCGCCGCTGATTCCTCGCGTTTTCTCTTCATAAAATCCGCTCCAAGATTTAACTCCGCCACGAATTGATTGTGATAACGACATCGCAAAGTCAGATTCTCTTCCGTGTTCTCTCCCCCTCGACAGACCATCACCTTGTGATCGAGCTCGAGCATCATCTTCGCCTTGCAACGCTCACCATTGCCATGGGTGAACGTGCACCGTCCGCCATCTCTCAACCAAACCCGATTGCGTACCGACGTCCGAATTGGTCGTCTCGGATCCTTGCGCTTTTCGATATAGATTTTTTGAATACGCTCAAGCGGTGTGACTTCCGACAGCTCGCCTGGCGAATAATGTTCGTAAGCTTCATTAATGAGGGGCGGTTCTTCCGCATTCCAATACGCATCTGAGCTGGAGTCAGTGATTACAGCTGCCGCTTGCACAGGTAAAGATTCTTCAGCAGACGACTCTACAGTGCCAATAGCCGCCGCTATCTCCGCCTCCAGAGCAAGCTCCTCGGCAGAAGCTGTCGCATCTTCCCAGGAGCTGCCCGTCCCATAGACAGTGCCATCTTCCTCTAGTGGCATGATCGTGCTCGACTTATCTTTTCTTTCGACCTCCGTTTTGTGCTTTCCACGCTCTTTACAGGCCAACTTCTCAGATTTTTCCATATCTCGAACAGCCTTCGCCGCTTCGCGATCCGCAGCTCGTTCCGCCTTTCGCATCGGATCGTGTTCTTCCAGATAAATTTCTGCTGAGCGAAGCAGAGCCCCCATCATCGTGAAAGTTCGCCCGCGATGCGCCACAACTTCTTGCAAGCGATCAAAAACCGATCTCTGCGAGACAGTCATCCTTAGAGTCATTTCAACTGTAGTCTCACCTTCTCTCAGTCTGCCATCAGCAGTGACTCTCGTTACGAAATCCTCAGTCTCGCGTTTGGTTAGATTCCTTATTCCGTTCAGCAACAGCTCAGCGTTCGCTTGAGTGATGCGCCCAGCAATAGTGGAAAGTTGTGAGACCTGAATCTCGCCTTTCTCAAAGAGCTCGGCTGATTTCGGGTGCCTCTTCAATACCCGATAAGCCTTTAAACGCTTATAATACTGGCTCGAACTGATACCTATGTAGGTCGACAACTGCTCGATCGTCATGCCCATGCTGTACCAAGCTTTTCGATCGTCTAGCTCACCCACAATGAGAACAGACTGCATTGTAATGCGTCGCTCTTCGTTATGAATAGTTTTTGCTCGGTTAGCAATTGCTTGAATATCTTCATCGATTTCATGAAGCATGGGCACCTCCAGAGATGAGAAATGTAGCATGAATTTTTATTTAAAAAACAGCGAGAAATGCAGGGGAAAACGAGAGTGTTTCTGATTTTAATGAAAGGAGGAAATGGAGGAAATAATTGAGAATTGAAAACAGTAATTTGAAAGAATCAGACAGCCTCTACACACCTTTTGTCGTCGACTGGGATTTCCCAATTTGAAACACTTCCACCCCCATGCCGAGTGTAAATCCCCAGGACCTCCCATGCCGGATACCCGAATCACTGTGCCCCAGGGCACACTCGGGAGAATGAATTATCATTCGCGAATACCCGATTCCGATAAG
>SEDW01000786.1 GCA_004193325.1 Pseudomonadota bacterium
GAGTTCTGGCTCAACTAAGATCTTGAAGATCGGAGCATCAGCCCGCTGAGGATCCGAACTTTCAAACTAAAAAACCTGCCTTCTCCTCGGAGATGGCAGGTTTTTTTATTGGAAAATCTAAGCTGGTTTTTATTTGCAAAGACGCAGTTTTAGATCCTCGTTGTAGGGCCCAAGATCCTCGGCTCTGGCGAAGACCGCTACGGAGTTGCCTTCGACCTTAAGGCCATGGAAGGAAGCCGTGAACGATGAAGCCTTGGCTTTCTCTAGATCATTCTCAACGTTTTGGAAGTCGAAGCTCCCGCCGCTCTTGATCGTAAGACTGGGAATCGGCAGTGGGACAGAGCTATTGTTGACGATGACGAGCATTTCCTTACCGGCATCGATACGCGAGAAGGCGAGGATCCCGCTGTTCGACGTTTCGTGCCAGCTATAAAAGGTGTCGCCTTGATGAAGAGGACTACACGAGGCGCGCAAATGGTTCATGCGTTTAGCTGTTCGGTAGACATCATGATCACGATTGAGCATCGGATCCTCTTGCCAGCCGAGAGAAGACGCTGCATCGCGCGGGCCAACGTAAGCGAGATCCCGAATGGCTGGAACGGTGCTACCGAGACGCCAGGGACTGCCCATAAACATATCCTGCCGCTTCATCGCATCATCACCGCCTTGGCAGAAGCTCCTGATCGATTCTTTCGCGCCCTTGACCGCGAAGGCCTCATCAAGACAGCGTCCATTAAAGCCCTGCTCCATCCCATAATAAATCACAGGAATGCCCGGGACAGTTGCCAGGTAACTCAATGCAAGTTTTGATTTCCAAAGATCATCGGGACTGTCCGACACGATTCGCGGCCAGTCATGAATCTCAAGCACCTTCCAGTTGAGGCGAGGATCCGATTGCTGAGCGAGCATCTGGTAATCCTGCGATCGGTAGAAGGATTCGATGCGCGCGCCACTGGACTTGCCGACGAGATAATCACGCGAGTCACCACTGAAGATAAAATCATAGATGGCGTTCATTCCCGGAAAGCGGGCCGCTTGATGACTGAGGTAAGTCGGCTGCAGATCCCAGATGCTGCTCAACAAGGATT
The DNA here is from genome assembly GCA_004193325.1 of Pseudomonadota bacterium. Classification (GTDB taxonomy): domain Bacteria; phylum Bdellovibrionota_B; class Oligoflexia; order Oligoflexales; family Oligoflexaceae; genus Oligoflexus. Next base: position 1,089 of record SEDW01000786.1, read on the forward strand.
GAGGAACATTGCCGTGGAGCGAGGGATTTTCCACATGAGTCTGCATAGTGCCCAGCCGTCTCGCCGACCAGTCAGGGCTCGCCGCGACTTCACCGACGATGTAGAAATTGTCTTTGCCCAGAGTCTTCGCGTAGTCTCGAACATGGGTGGAGAAATAAGCGAGGTAATCCTCCGTCACGTGCTTTGCGGCATCGAGACGGAAACCGTCGACGTCCGCGTAGGCGATCCACCATTTATGAAGATTGGTGAAGATCTCCTGAAAATCACGGTTCCTCGTATTGTAGTCAAACATCCCTGAGCTGAAATCCCCGTACATCGTCTCAGCGCCCTGCCCGCTTGTATCCGATCCGCTGTTGCTGCCGCAGCGATTGAAAAATTCCGGCCGGCGGAACGCTGGAAAAAAGCTATCGCCCATGGCGAGTTCGCCTTGAGCGGGGCTCGAAGCATCGGCTCCAGTCCAGTTTGCAGTATTGAGATCATTCGAACAGCGAGCGTGATCAGCATGTTTTACATAAGAGCTTTGATTGTCGCAGAGATGATTGACAACGACATCGAGGACGACCTTGATATTTCGCGCATGGGCCTCGCTGACGAGATTACGAAGCTCTTCTCGCGAGCCAAAGCCAGGATCCACATCAGTGGGGTTGGTCGCACAGTAGCCGTGATAGGAGCCATTGTGTTTGAAAATGGGCGTGAGCCAGAGCGTTGTGATGCCGAGGTCTTTCAAGTAATCGAGTCTTTGTTCGATCCCCTTCAAATCCCCACCGTGACGAAGGCCCGGTATGCGGTTCCACTCAGCTTCGCTTGGAGCCGGGTCATTGTTTGAAGGGCTGCCGTCATTGAAGCGGTCAACCTGAATGCTGTAGACAATTTCCTTGCCCCAAAAATCCGGGCTGGGAAAATGACTGCCCTTAGCCTTGGCAAAACTATCGACAGCGGCTGGCAATCGA